>CAYUZF010000009.1:21803-26162 GCA_964449615.1 uncultured Aureispira sp. | reverse complement strand
TCGCGGCCCCGTGGCGTGCGTTTGAGGTACCCTTGCTGTATGAGGTAAGGCTCGTGTACTTCTTCTACGGTTCCCGCTTCCTCTCCTACGGCAGTGGCAATGGTGGTCAAGCCCACGGGCCCTCCACTAAAATTCTGAATAATTGTTCTCAAAATTTTATTGTCCATCTCATCCAATCCACGGTCGTCTACATTCAATGCATCCAATCCATATTTTGCAATGTTAGAATCAATGGTTCCGTTGCCTTTTATTTGAGCAAAATCGCGTACCCGACGCAGCAGCGCATTGGCAATACGCGGAGTTCCACGACTGCGACGACCGATTTCCTCTGCCCCGTCTTGAGTGATGGGTACATTTAGAATAGCTGCCGAGCGTTTGATAATACGCACTAGGGTTTCTAAGTCGTAATAATTTAGCAAACAAGGAATACCAAAACGCGCGCGCATGGGCGAAGTCAGCAGACCCATTCTAGTCGTTGCTCCTACCAGCGTGAAGGGATTGAGGGCAATTTGTATGGTACGGGCATTGGGGCCCGAATCGATCATAATGTCAATGCGGTAATCCTCCATTGCCGAGTACAAATACTCTTCTACTACGGTATTTAAACGGTGGATCTCGTCGATAAACAGCACATCATTTTCTCCCAAGTTGGTCAGCAAACCCGCCAAATCACCTGCCTTTTCCAGTACAGGGCCAGAGGTCATTTTGATGTCTGCGCCCAGCTCATTGGCGATGATGAGCGACAAGGTGGTTTTACCCAAACCTGGAGGGCCGTGCAGCAATACATGGTCCAACGCCTCCTCCCGCAGTTTGGCGGCTTCTATAAAAATCTTCAAATTATCCACCAACTGCTGTTGTCCACTAAAATCGTCCAGCATTTTAGGCCGCAAAGCGCGCTCTACCGCCATTTCACCGTCGTCGTACTGTTCGTTGGTTGGATCTAAATGTTCATTTTTCATTTGGTAAAGGTAGAAAAAATAAAACAATTTGTTTTTGAGGAGCGAGAGTTTTTTTTTAGTCGACCATCGCTTTAATTTTGTATTATAAATAGCATAAAAACGGAGGGAGCACCAAGCCTTTGAACGACTTGTTGTATATTAGGGCGTTTTGGATGGCCTTGTAGGATAACTATTTCTAAATGGCAGCTCACTACATCCCACATTTACTTTACAGCTGTTTGCCAACAGCGCTCTAATTCTTGATTATGAAACTAATTTTCTTAGCTTGTTTGCTAGGTTGTTTGTATGCTTGCAACGAAACGCCTGCCACGTCCAAAACAACGGCAGCAACCTTCCCTACCCTCTCAACAGGGCTGTGGCGAGCCACCCTCAACATCAACACGGTTGACAGTCCTTTGTTGCTGCCGTTTACCATTACAGTTGTCGAACAAGACAGCGGGGAAGGCGACTTACCCACTTTTGTTATTCACAATGGCGAAGAAACCATCGAGGCGACAGATGTGACCCGCGACCCCAAAAGTCCGCGTTTGTTGACCATTGATTTGCCTGTTTTTAATTCTACCTTGACGGCACGCCTCAAAGGGGACAGCCTTCTGGAAGGCCGTTGGAACAACTACGCCAAAAAGGATTATACCTTGCCATTCAGAGCCGAGAAAGGCCGCGCACAACGCTTCGAAACCACCAAAGCGCCCGACAAACCGTTGGCCAAGCGCTGGAAAGTTACGTTTAGCCCTAATACCCCCGATGCTTACCCAGCCGTCGGTTTGTTTGAGGCCGATGCGCAGGGCAATACCACTGGTACGTTCCTGACGGAGACGGGTGACTACCGTTATTTGGCGGGACATTTTGATGGACAACAACTAAAATTATCTTGTTTTGATGGTGCGCATGCTTTTTTGTTTAACGCTACTATGAATGACGTAGGTGATTTGGAAGGGCGTTTTTGGTCGGGCAAGCATTGGCAAGAGCCGTGGACGGCAACGCCGAGTCAAGATTTTGAATTGGCAGATATGCAGAGTTTGACCTATCTCAAAGAAGGCTATGAGCAACTGACCTTTGCTTTTCCTGATATAACGGGCGATACCGTTGTTTACGACAGCAGCAAGTTTAAAGGCCAAGTCACCATTGTTCAAATTTCGGGTTCTTGGTGTCCCAATTGCATGGATGCGAGCCGTTTTTTGAGTCAATTGTACCAAGAATACCAGGACAAAGGGCTAGAAATTGTCGCCATAGATTACGAATTGTACAACAATTTTAAGTTGTTCCAGAGCAATGAACGCAAGCTGCGCCGAGATTTGAGCATTGATTATCCCGTCTTGTTCGGCGGCATTGCCAACAAAGCGGAAGCCTCCAAGACGTTGCCCATGCTCAACAGCATTTTATCGTATCCAACCTCTATTTTTGTAGACAAGCAAGGAAAAGTGCGCGCCATTCATACGGGGTTTTCTGGGCCTGGCACAGGCGAAATTTACAGCAACTACGTCCGCCAAACCGAAGCTTTTGTCAAAAAACTACTAGCCGAATAAAATGGCCAACGCTCCTTCTTCGCTGCACAAGGCCATTTTGTGGCTTGCTGTTCCCAATATTATTAGTAATATATCGGAGCCGCTGCTCAGTTCGGTAGATACGGGTTTGATGGGAACACTCTCAGCCGCACATATTGGAGCGGTTGGCTTGGGCGCTATGCTGTTCAATTTTCTGTATTGGAATTTGAGTTTTCTAAGAATGGGCACCACAGGAATGACGGCCCAGGCGTTTGGTCGCCAAGACGAAGCGGCCACTGCCTACACGCTGCTGCGCGCCTTGTTGCTTGGTTCGGTGTTGGGCTTGCTGCTGCTTTCGCTAAAAGCGCCGTTGTTGCAATTGGGGCTGCACCTAATGAACGTTCCCGCCGTTCAAGCCGATTTGGTAGCGGAGTATTTTTCTATTCGCTTGTTGGCCGCCCCCGCCACGCTTATCTTAATGGCCTTAATGGGTTGGTTTTTTGGGTTGCAGAATGTTTGGTTTCCGCTGCTGCTTACGCTAATTATCAACAGCAGTAATATTATAATGAGTTACTGGTTGGTAAAAGTGCAGGGTTGGGGTGTTGCAGGCGTAGCCTATGGCACCGTGTGTGCACAGTACTTGGGCGCACTGGTTGGTTTGGGTTTGGTGGGCGCGCGTTATCGTTCTTATTTTTATACCAAAACAGACCCCGCCCCTACCCGCCGTTGGAATTGGACAACTTTGCTGGAAGCCCAAGCGTTTCGACGTTTTCTAAACATCAACAGTGATATTTTTATTCGTACGTTTTGTTTGACGCTGGTGTTTGGCTTTTTCTACAGCCAGTCGGCGGTAGCAGGCGGTACTATTTTGGCCGTCAATACTATATTGATGCAATTTTTGAATTGGATGTCGTATGGAGTAGATGGTTTTGCTTATGCGGCAGAGAGTTTGGTGGGGCGCTATACAGGTGCCGAAGATCGCGCTACGACCAAGCGCGTGGTGCGTCTATCGCTGTTCTGGGGCATGGCATTGGCGGGCTTGTTCAGCTTGTTCTATGGCTTGGCAGGCACGTCTATTGTAGCGTTGTTTAGTCAACAGGAAACCATCCGTGCGGCAACGCTTCCTTATCTGCCCTGGCTCATCGTTTTGCCCATTGTCGGAACGCCTTGTTACATTTGGGACGGCATTTTTGTGGGCCTTACCGCGGTGAAAGCCATGCGCAACAGCATGATCCTCGCCTTACTGACTTTTATTGTGGTTTACGGCAGCCTGCGTTACGCCACTTCCTTAAATTTATCGCACGCGCTTTGGTTATCGGTATTGAGTTTTTTGGCAGCGCGAGGCATTGTACAGGGCTGGTGGTATCGGCAAAAAGGCCTCGATTTAGCTTAGGTTGCTGTTCTAATCCTAGGGTTGTATTTGCAAATGATAATCCAACAAAGCAGGAAACGGACTTTGAAGCACCTGTCCTACAGTCCAACCTTTTTCTTCGATGGCTTCGCGCAACCTATGTTGAAAGCCGTGTGCTACGCTGCCAATAAAATGAATCGGCAATTGCTCAACGCCTTTATAAGCTGCCACCTGCCGTTCTAAAAACAAAACAAACCGCGCCTTTACAAGCGCTTTTATAGCAGGATGGTGCTGGTATTCTATTATAAATTGGGTATAGGCTGCCAAATGTCGGTTGGGCTGTGGTGCGTGTTGCAAAGCCTGAATGAGTTCGTATTTGTTGGTGTTATAGCGCTTTGCAAAGGCTTGCCGCAATTCTTCGGGCAGTTGTCTGTAATAATATTGCCGAATTAAATGCCGTCCCAAGTCAGCCCCTCCCCCTTCGTCACCCAACAAATAACCCAAGGAAGGCACTTGGTCGACGATTTTACGCCCATCGTATTGCAAAGAGGCCGATCCTGTTCCT
>CAYUZF010000009.1:14078-21793 GCA_964449615.1 uncultured Aureispira sp. | reverse complement strand
CAGCAGATGCCTGCACGGTCGTTGGCCGTTGCGCGAGCGGCGGCTAATAAATCGTCTTGCACTACAATTTTTGTGGTTGGGAACAGCGCCCGCAACGCCTTGTATACCATTGCTTTTGGTGCGGCTTGCACACAGCCCGCCCCATAAAAATACAGTTCCTCTACTTCTTGTGCGGGTAATTGTGGCAACAATTCCTCTTGTAAGCGCAACTGCAATTCATCTGTTGTTAGGTAATAGGGATGACACCCCTGCGTAGAATAAGCAACCGTAGGTGCGTCTAACCGATACCAATTAGTCGTTGTTCCTCCACTGTCTGCTATTAATTTCAAAACACATAAAAAATCTAAAGGTGAACAAAATTTTGAGGGCGCGTTATTATAATATAATTAACAAGCCTAGCTGCGTACAAAGTTTGGTTTTATCTAGGCTTCGGCCTATCTTAGTGCAATTGTCTTTTGAGCTACCGCGCAATTTTATAAAAGCTGCCAAGTCGCTCTATACGCCCCAATAATACAACATTTCATGGAGGATCACAATCCACTCTCTAACAGAGAAAAAATAACAATTTTTTTGCCCCTTGTATTGGCCTTAGTATTGGCTTTGGGTACTTGGTTGGGCTACGAAATGGCAGCCAGCCAGGCACAGAGTTACGCCGTAGTTTCAGAGGGTGGTCGCCCCTACAGCGGCAAATCCAGCAAAGTGGAGGAAATTTTGCGCTTCGTTGATGCCCGCTATTTGGAAGACGAAGATCAAAACGCCTTGCAAGAGGCGGCCATTAGAGGGGTTCTGGACAACTTAGATCCACATTCTAGCTATATTTCCTTAGAAGATATTCAAGGCGTTAACGAGTCGTTGAGCGGTAATTTTAACGGCATTGGAATTGAGTTTTATTTGATCGAGGATACCATTTATGTGGCGGGGGTTATTGCGGGTGGCCCTTCAGATAGCGCAGGGTTGCAGCGCGGCGACAAAATTATAGCCGTCAACGACAGCATTATTGCAGGCAAGACCATTTCTAGCGCGGATGTAGTAGGCTTGCTCAAAGGCCCTGCCGATAGCGAAGTAACGGTCACTGTTAAAAGGGCAGGCGGGAAACGTACAGACGACGTGACTATTCGCCGTGGGCAGATTCCGATGCGCAGTGTATTGGCTGCTTATATGGTAACGGAAAACACAGGTTTGATAAAAATTAATCGTTTTAGTGGTACTACTTCTGAAGAATTTGTGGCTGCGCTGGACGAATTGGTCAACAACCAGGGTATGGAGCATTTGATTTTGGATTTGCGCCGCAATCCTGGGGGCTACCTCAACGCCGCTACCGAGATGCTCAGCGAGTTGTTTGACAGTCCTAAGTTGTTGGTGTATACCGAAGGGCGCAGCTATCGCCGCAAGGAATACAACGCCACGGGTCGCGCCCGCTTTGACATTAGCAAAGTAGTGGTGCTAATCAACGAAGGTTCGGCCTCTGCTAGTGAAATCATGGCGGGTGCGGTACAGGACAATGACCGAGGGTTGATTATTGGCCGCCGTTCGTTTGGTAAGGGCTTGGTGCAAGAGCAGTACAACCTCAGCGATGGTTCTGCATTGCGTTTGACGGTGGCGCGTTATTTCACCCCGTCTGGTCGCTACATCCAAAAACCTTACGAAGATACGGATTTGTCGTACAACGACGATTTGCGCCAGCGTTTTGAGTCGGGCGAACTGTACTCCCGCGACAGCATCCGTATGACGGATTCTACCGTCTACCGCACGACCAATGGACGAATTGTATACGGCGGTGGGGGCATTGTTCCCGATATTTTTATTCCCTTGGATACCATTCGCCGCAGCCGCTATTTTCAAGATATGAGCGCGCTGGGTAAAGCCTATGCGTATAAGTTTTTGGACGATAAGCGCGAGCGTTTGCAACAGCAATACCCCACTTATCAGGAATTTCAAAAAAAATACCGCGTTACCGATGCCTTTTTGGAAGAAATTGTTCGCTATGCCGAAAGCAGAGACATTGAGCGCAACGAACCGTTGATGCAGCGCCATAAAAAAGTATTAAAATTAGAAATCAAAGCCATTTTGGCGGATCAAATTTACGGGGACGTGGCCTATTATCAAACGGTATTTACAGACGATGCGATGGTGCAGCGCGCCATAAAAGAAATTGACCGTACGGGTGGGATAAGCACTGCGCCTTCGGCCTTAAAGCTGGAGGAGTAGAGGGGCTTAGAATTCCGCTTCGTCTAAAATTTCAATGATCAGGTAAGCGTTGTTGTGGGCAGTGTTGGCGCGCCTTTTGGTAAAATTTTCTATTCCATTGTAGTCAACTTCATTGCGTTTCTCCAAAAGAAAAAGTAATCTTCTCAAAAATAAAAGTGTCTGTAGAGTAACACCATTATTCTCCTATAACACTGCGCTGCTGCCACTCTAAAAAAGCAACAACAGCGCCCAATAGGTATGTTTCATAACATGTTTTCTTCGTTGGCTATAAGCTTTAAAAGAACTATTTTCACGCCAACCACCCCCCGTTACTATTCTAGCAGCAGTTTAGTAAGGAAGGCTCAAACGGCGCTTAGACTCCTCCACGGACAACGCTTCGTATTGTAGCGGTACTGGTTGGCCTTTTTTGGTGGTAAATGTGGCCGCTGCAAAAAAATATTGGCATCTTCGTCCATGTAGTAGGACAGCAAGGTATGCCGCTCCCCTTTCACCACCTTTCTGCATTGACTACCTTGAAGCGTTTTCTCTGTATTTCTGTTTACGGCTTTGGTGTTTGCATAGATTAGATATTCTTCACGTTCTACGGGTGCTGTCAGCGAAAACTGTTGTGCCAAGAGTTGTTGGGGCGGGAGTTTGTACAGGTAATCCAAATTCATCCATAGATCCATGTTTTTGTTGGTCAGCAATACTTCGTAGCTCTCCTTTTTTAAGTATCTTCCTGTATAACAAGTTGTTGATCGGGATGTTGCTAGGCGTACGCTACCAATTGTTGCCAAGCGGCGGTTTCAGTTGTTCCATTGGTATAATCCGCAGTTTCATAATAAAAAATCGCTTCGGAAGGAAAAGATTGCGCAAGGGCAAACAAAGGGGAGCAACAGTAGAGAAAGACTACTCCAGAAAAAACGCAGCATAGATTAGGGAGTTGGATGGGTTTGGAAAAAATAAAGCCTTTATTCAGTAGAGGGCAAGTTTGCCGAGCGAAGCCGAGACCTTGCCCCCTATTGAATAAACGCTACCAAACGCCCGTGCGTTAGGGTTAAAATCTATTTTTAATTAAATTCTGCCAAACGATTAGCAAAATCCTCTAGGGTTAAGCGCTCGTAGGTTAATTCCAATTCTACCCCGCGTAGCGCCTTAAAATCGCGCACAGCCAACGCCACGTGTTCATCATCAATCGCATAATAAGATACCAACGTATGAGCTTCTTTATGCACCACATCTTTGTATTGTGTTTGGCTAGAACTGCGGCGGCTGGGCTGTGCCATAGCTTTGGTATCGCGGTAGATCAGAAAATCTTGACGCATCAGCGGCGCTTTTACCCGAACGGTTTGCACCAATAACTCTTCCTTAGGTAGCTTGCGCAAATAATCCAAATTCATCCAGCGCCCTAAAGATTTATTGCTCAATTGTAGACTGTAATACAATTTGTCGATGCGGTCGCGACGTCCTTTTTCCAGTTTGGCTTCTTCGAAGGTAGGCACGGCATACAACAGCAGGCACACTTCGCGTTCTCGATCCTTAAAATCGCGTTCCAACCCCTCTAAATCGTAGGCTTGGCAGTAACGCATAAATACCCGTTCGCGCTTTTCTTGTTTGGCTTCGGCGTAGGTATCTACGTTGTACAACCTGCGGCAAACTTCCCGCTCGCGCTCTGGAAAATTCACTTCTAAGCCTTCCAAATTTTGCTCTTCGTAGTAACGATCAAACAAACGTTTTCGCTTTGCTTCTGCATAGGTGCTGACCTTGTACAATTCTTGACACACTTCCGCTTCGCGCTCTGGATAGAGCTGTTCCAACGCCTTAATGTTACGCTTCTCTTTGAGCGTTTGAAAGCGTTTTTCTTTGCTGGCAAGCGCGTAGGTGGGCTGGTTGTACAAATGTTGACTAATCAAAGTTTCATGCTCTGGATATTCTACGCTTAAAGCTTTAAAGTCTTCTTGGTAATAATAAAGCGCCAACTCAGGGGCAGCATCCGCATGTGGGCGTAGCGCTTCAGGCATTTTTCTATAATGTTGTAGGCCGCAGTACGTTTTTTCAAAAACAGCCGTTTGTACCGTTGTATTTCTTTCTTTTCTGACGGCTTGTTTCAACGCTAGATAGCGGTCTTTCATACGGCGCTGCACAAGCACGAAGCTGTCGATTTCCAACCGATTGGCGGCCTTCAGGGCTCTGTTGTGTTCTAATTTGATTTGCAGCTCGTCTATGGTCGTTTTGAGTTCAGCGGCGACGGCTAAACCTTCTGTTCTTTCTTGCTTGGCTTTGCGGCCTTCAAATAATTTGTCCAACTTGCAAAAAATGCCCTTACAAGGCTTGTCAAATTTGCCCTCCAAACGGTTTTTCTTATTGCTGTGTAGGGCAATTTGTCCACTGAGGGAGTCGGTAGGGTAATAGCGCAACCCAGGAATTCTAAAATTCTTATACGCCAGTTTGGCACTGTCGGCACGGCGCTCTAAGGCGGTTTTCTCGCGGGCACTGTTCAACAAGTTCTTCAAATTAGCGCAACTCGGATTATGGTTCCAAACAAGCGTGCGTTGGCTGGCAAACGCAACAGGTGTTGTAAAGGAACGCGGGTTCACCCAATTCATAGCCGTGCTGGAGGTATCCAAATCGTACAGTTGCATTTCGGGCAAAACACTGTCTGTTGGTACTTGAATCGACAACTGCTTGTCACCGCGCAAGCTAACTTCCTCCCCCTCGCTCGTAGCCACGACTTCAAACATCCCGCCTGTAGTCAGGAGTTGTCCGTTGCTGGTGGTAGACAAGCCATTCAAAATCATATCCGCAAAGGTGTACGCTTCGCGTACGTTGAGGGCAACCGCTTGCCCTTCGGGAACATCAAAAGCACCAGCGGGCACATACACGCGCGTTCCTGAAGCCGTAACAAAAAACGTATCCCGCGTGGAGGCGGCGATTTCAAATTGAGCGGGTGCAGGGCGCAAGCGCTCCAAGACGCGTTTGTTTTTGATCGCTTGGGTAAGGTGTACGTCTTGCACTTCGTTGGTGATAAAGACCTCTACCCGACGATTGCGCTGTCGACCGATCGCATAATTATTATCGTACAAAGGAAAACGCTCTCCCAATGCTTTGAGTTGGATGCGCTCGGGCGCAATGCCTGCCCGCACCAATGCTTGTTGGATGGTCAAGGCTCTTGCTTCGGACAATCGTATGTTACTTAAAGTGTCGCCCTGGTCATCGGTGTGGCCTTGTACAATTAAGGGTTGGTCAGGATTGGCGCGGCTATAGGCGATGATCGTATCTAAGGCCGCTTGATCTACCTGGTAATCTCTGTGGTTGGCCGTTTCGAAATAGAAGGTAGCTTCAAAGGGCGCTAGGGTTTGGGCAAAGAGAGGTAGTTGGATCAGCAAAAGCCAACCCATTAGCAATAAAAGGCGCATGGTTAGTAGTCTATGAGTGAAATAAGCTGTTAGAGTTATTGTATGAACAACGCACCTACCATCGGCATTATTGTGCGGCTGATTTTCTTATAAGGTGTTATAACAACTCAATTGCGGCCTGCAATAGTTCCACAGCTTCTCCTTTTTCTAACTTTCCCGCTTGGTTAATGGTCAACTCATTTTGGTACAAAGGCAGCTGGGCAATAATCTTAGCATCGAGTGCTTGTAGCGACCAGGTAAGCGCCTGCATGGTGTTTGTTCCTCTGGGCGAATGAGGGGTAAAGGTAATAGGCAATACCGCTTTGCCCACCAATTCCCCAGAAGAGGCCAACCATTCAAATGCGTTTTTGAGCAAAGCGGGTAAATTGTGCAGATACTCGGGCGTACAGATGATCAATGCATCACTTCTTTTTAAAGCTTCGCGCCACGTAAGCACAGCAGGCGGCCAGGGATGGCGATCCAAATCTGCTCGAAACAGCGGCAATTCTTCTAAGAGCTGCAAGCGTTCAAACTGGTGTTGCGGAAACAGTGCGGGAAGCGCTTCTAACAGACGAATATTACTAGAATTGGCTCTGCTAGAGCCGCTGATGGTTTGTATGTACACTTTTTTTGTGTTTTTTATTGATGAAAAATTGCCAACTAAAATGGTATACGACCTTATTCTTTTGCTTTTTTAGCGGTAAGTTAAGCTTTCTTGTGATAAAACGCTCGCGTATCTATCTTCTGTTGTACCAATGGCGTTTTGGTATTTTTTGGGAATTTTGTTTTTCTCTCTTTTGCAGGTGTATATACATGTATTTTTGTAGTTTATAGTACTGCTGATGTTCTCAAGTTAGCTTGGTTTTATTTTTACATTGTAATTAAAAAATAATTTAACTCAATTGATTTAATCTTTCTTCTTTGAATACCTTTATCGCTACACGCTCTTGATGCGCCACAATACCTACTAATTTTCTTCATACGACTCCTTCTTTTTTTGAGAATTGACCGCGAATAACTTTGAGATTTTTGATGCAGTTGCCGTGTTTTGGTAGAAACTTGGGAGCGGTATTTGTACATGAGCGGTGTGCGTTGATTGTACTTCCCCCATATCGAGGCTACTGCCAAATTTTCCACTTCGCCCGACGATTTGTAAGCTTCCTCCTTTTGTAATAGTCACTTTGTCAGTTTTTGTAGAGCTGGAATAGTAGTTGATTCTTAGCTGCTAGTTTAATGCAATTAACCCACATTCACTCACATAAATAACTTTCGACATGCGTAAGGGTAGTATTTCCGTAGAAACGGAAAATATATTTCCAATCATAAAGCAATTTCTATATTCTGATCAAGAAATATTTTTACGGGAGCTGATCGCGAATGCGACCGATGCTACCAGTAAATTACTGACCTTGGCTAGACGCGGCGAGGTAGAGCAAGAAGTAACGGATACGACTATTCGTGTTCTGATTGATGCAGATGCCAAAACGTTGACGATTTCCGATCGCGGAATTGGTATGACAGAGGAAGAAGTGTTGAAGTACTTGAATCAAGTGGCATTTTCTTCTGCGACGGAGTTTGTAGAAAAATACAAAGAGGAGGCTTCTATTATTGGACACTTTGGTTTGGGTTTTTACTCGGCCTTCATGGTAGCAGACAAAGTAGAGGTGATCACCAAATCTTATAAAAAAGATAGCCAGGCGGTTAAGTGGACGTGTACGGGCGATCCAGCTTACACGATTGAGGAGGTAGACAAGGAGGAATACGGTACCAATATTGTTTTGCACATCAGCGAGGACAGCGAGGAATTTTTGCAACAGCATCGCATTGCGGAGTTGTTGGACAAGCACTGTAAATTTTTGCCCATTCCAATTGAGTTTGGTACGCGCACAGAATATGTAGAAGACGAGACAGAAAAGGACGAAGAGGGCAAGCCAGTACAGAACGAGGTAGAGGTGCCCAATGTTATCAACAATACCAACCCTGCTTGGAAGAAACAACCTTCTGAGTTGAGCGATGAGGAGTACCGTAATTTTTACAAAGAATTGTTTCCAACGGGGGAGCCACCACTGTTCTGGGTACACCTCAACATTGACTACCCCTTCAATCTGACGGGTATTTTGTACTTTCCCAAAT
>CAYUZF010000009.1:4617-14007 GCA_964449615.1 uncultured Aureispira sp. | reverse complement strand
CAGCGCAATAAAATACACTTGTATTCTAACCAGGTGTACGTAACCGACGAGGTAAAAGAGATTGTCCCTGAATTCTTGACCTTGCTGCACGGGGTTATTGACTCCCCTGACATTCCATTAAACGTATCTCGTTCTTACTTGCAAAGTGATCGCAACGTAAAGAAAATCACGGAATACATCACACGCAAAGTAGGTGATCGCTTAGAAGAAATGTTCCGCAAAGAGCGGGAGCAGTTCGACAAGAACTGGGAAAACATGAGTGTTTTTGTAAAATACGGTTATGTAACAGAAGAGAAATTTGCCGACAAGGCCAAGAAATTCATGCTTCTAGAGAACGTAGACGGCGAGTATTTCACCATCGACGATTATCAAGAGAAAATCGCGGCGACGCAAACAGACAAAGACGAGCGCAAAGTAATTTTGTACACCAACGACAAGGACGAACACGATGCCTACATCAATGGGGCGAAGGATCTGGGCTACGATGTCTTGTTGATGGATACCTTGATTGACGTACACTTTATACAGGCGCTAGAGCGCAAATTAGAGAAAGTCAGCTTTGTACGCGTCGATTCCGATACCCCCAGCAACCTGATCGCCAAAGACGAGAAGCGCGAATCGGTGTTGAACGAGGACGAACAAAAAGAGTTGGAAACGCTGTTCCAAAAGTTTGTCACCCAACAGGGAGCTTCTGTCAAATTAGAAGCCTTGTCGCCCAACGATTTGCCCATTGTAATCACGCGCCCTGAGTTTATGCGCCGCATGCAGGAAATGTCTGCCATGCAAGGCATGAGCATGAACATGGGAGATATGTACAACGTGGTGATCAATACCAACCACGAGGTTGTGGGCAACGTTTTGAAAGACAACAACGAAGAAAAAGCACAGCATCTTTACGATTTAGCAAGGCTACAAAATGGCTTGCTCAAAGGTTCAGAATTGACTTCCTTTATTAGAAAGTCAGTAGACATGATGAAATAAGCAGTTGCTGTTCTTCCTTATAAGTTGCGCGGTTCTACCTACGGGTTGGAATCGCGCTTTTTTTTGTTGATAGGGCGCGCCTGCTTTCTTTAGTTGGTCTCTTTGAGTTGTTCCAACAACCACTGTTTCTCTGGGAGGCGCTGCGTCGTTTTTATTTCTTGGCGCAATTTCTCAAGCCCCTCTTTATCAAAACTGGGAAGTTGTACTAGTTTTTGAACAATGCGTAGAAAGTTGCGGTAAATCTCTTGGTGGTAGGCCATGACGTCTTTGCGGCGTAAAAACACCTTGAAACTACTGATGAAAGACTCCAGCACATCGTACTCTCCCAAATGGTAGTACACCTTGATAAGCAATAATTTAGCGTCCAGCGCAATAAACAACTCTCTGTATTCCATTTCCTGTAACCGCTCTAATGTCTCCTCATAATTACCTTTGGCAAAGGCGAGCATAGAATAGGCATTGTGTACATAGCTGTCTCTTGAAACAACATCCAAGAGCTTTTTGTAGCGCTTGATAAAATTCGTAGTCCAGTCGATCTTTCCCAAGCGCAGCGCCAACTTAGCAATGTTGTTGAATCGAAACGGGCTAAGCTTGCCGCCGTCCATCAACAGACTCAAGTCTAAGCCTACTTGGTACCAGTCGAACAATTCTTCTTGGTACTGGTCTTGTCCTAGATTGGTTTGACGCACGCAATAGTTCAACGCTAAGGTATATAAATCTTGTAACTCCTCCAGCGCGAAGGCTTGCGTAGACGCTAAGAAGGTCTTTTTAAAAGCTTGGTAATAAGTTTCGCTGTCTGTCTCTTGTGTTGCTGCTTGATAATAGTAATAATAAAGTCCAATACCAGGCTCTTCCAACAGCTCGGGGTGTTGTTCTAGGTAGGGCAACAACGTTTCCAACAGGCTAAAGTCGTACCCGTGTTTGGCTACGGCTTGGTGGGCCAATAAACGACAACCGTCTTTGAGTTTTTGCGCCAGCAACATCACATCTAATTTTTTGCTTACCGCTTCTAAGTTTTTATCGGCATCGCGTTTTTGAGTAGCCAAGAAATGGTACTGCTCCGCTTCAATGGTAAATTCGTTTTTGTAGTAGTCCATATCGCGGCGTTTGCTTTTGGCTTGGCGGTTTCGCGCACGCTGTATGGCTTGGTTGAAATGTTTGGTTAATCCCAACTCGCGATAGCTCTTCATCAGCGCCAAGTCGGTTTGCACCTCGTCTTCAACAACTCTTTGCTGCACGAGAAATTGTTCAATTAATTTATTGAGAAATGACATGGTATAATCCACCTTATCGGCGCTGTATTTTTCCTTTCCAAATAGCTTTTCGAAGACGACTTCCTTGCGCAACGCTGTACGATTTTCTAAAGAAGTTTTGTACAATAAATCAAACAGATCGATAACATCTTGGCGTTTGTTGAAGTAAGGGGATCGAACAAATTTGCGCAAAGCACGGCGATGTGCCTTCGATAATGAATAAAATAAATCGACTAGTTTACTGCTATACATCTTACTTTTTTTTGGGAAAATTGGTCTGTAATGACTATGATACCTACAATTTAATGTAAAACTAGTAGAGAATTGCCGATTTTTGTCTTTTTTTATTCAATTCCTTAGTTGGATATTTGTAGTAGAGAAGATGCCGCTTAGTGGGAACGCTTGGCGGCAGCAACTGGAACAAGTCCAGTTGTTCTGCTTTTGTGTAAGTGAAGTTTTATTTCACTTAAATCTTACAGAAAATGTTGGTAATTTTCCTTTAGGAGCCGAGCAGTATTGTTCGGGTCAAAAGCGGTCGAAGTTGTTTATCGACAACAGCAATCGTTTCTTTCTAAAGGAAAATGGGTGGAAGCGTGGTTGCTGACATCTAAACAGGAGCTGAAGTTTTTGTTGGGGAACAGACTTTAGCTCCCTTTTTTCTGTTGTTGTATTTCAATTCTACTTCTTACAGGGTTTAGAATTGTTTTTTGTTGGCATTCAAGCTTATTTTTGGTGCCTACGTCCCATTCCGATGCCTATTATCCGAGGTAGTACGGTTTTTGTTGCCATTGTATGAACCTTATGTTACTCCTACTCTAACCAGATCGTCCCCCAGCAACGGGTAACATACAAACTGATCGCGTTATGTTTTCAAAAAAAACTCCCTTACTATGTTATTGGATTAGTCTTTCTTTGCTCTTACCAGCAAGCTTGTTCGCTCAAGTTTCTACTCCTACCACTACATCGCCTACGACTACTGTACCCGCTCCCATTCTATTCGATTCGGAAGGTTACCCTTTGTTATACAAAAGTACAACCAGCACTACGACCACCGATCCAATAGATGGGCAGCACATTACTGGCGATCCTCCTCCAGGCAACCCTGGAGATGTTGCCATTGACCGTGTGCTGGATGCCCAAATTGGCCATACCACCGTCAATTATCAAGGCCAAGTTTTTAATCGCCCCCTTAGTTCTTGTCCCAAATTACTGGTAGACATCAATATGCCTTTTATCCAAAGTTGTATTGCCTCAACAGCCGTAGTCACCTACTGTAACCACGGCGGAGCCGATGCTGATCAAGCCTATGTAGAAGTTCAATTAGATCCCGAATTGCAACTGAACAGTGCTTCTGTGCCGTTTGCGGCAATCGCTGCCCAACGTTACCGCTTAGATATTGGAACCATTGCAGCGGGGGATTGTGGAAATATAGATTTGCATTTTACTACTGCTTGTGATCCCAATCTTATAGGGAATACCCACTGTATGGATGCACGCATTTTTCCCGATACGCTTTGTACCGCAGTTAGAGGTTCTGCGCTGTTAGAAGTGAACGGAGATTGTTTAGGCAGCCAAGTGCAATTTAGAGTCAACAACCACGGAAAAGATCTATTAGCAGCCCACCAAATGCAGTACATCATCATTGAGGACCACCTCATTGCGAACGGCCAGCGCTTAGTTTTACAACAGGGCACCCTTGCTATAAATAAGGATGGTGAATTTAAAACGACCGTTCCAATTACAACGCCTACGCACATGGATTATAAAATGGAGGTTCGCGATGCTCAAAATACGATTGTTGCTATTGCATCGGTAGAATTGTGCAGCAGCAACCCCGCTATACAGTCCATTAGTTCTGGTTTTTATGTACACAAATTCTGGAATGGAAGCCCACTTCCCTTTACCGATCAAGCCTGTAGCGTAAACGGGCAAGCGATTACAACTGCGAATATTCACGGGGGTGCTACGACACCGCTGACAACGGACAACAGTGGAGAGGAGGAAGACAAGGCCACAAAAGGGGTGGTTGATGATGCCCATTTGACAACACCTGTACAGGTACGTGTAGCGCCCAATCCCGTAGGAGCTGTAGCCAACATTACATTAGACGGCGCTGAAGGAGTAGCCTATATGTTTGAATTGTACAGCAGTACTGGTCAGCTCGTACGCACGCTCACCCTTACGGACAAAAGTACAAGCACCTTAGAACGCCAAGCCTTACCCGCTGGTTTATACGTTTATCGCGTTACCGCAAAAGGACAAGCACTACAAGAAGGAAAGCTATTGATGAAGTAGATCATCCTTGTGATGAAAAGTAGGGCTTCCAATGGGAGGATTGGAACCCTGCCGTCTTTTTTGCTCATTCTCCAACTAACCTAAATTTAAATGAAAAATATACTATTGCTTTTGGCAGCCGTTGCCCTATTAAGTGCTTGTCA
Source organism: uncultured Aureispira sp. (assembly GCA_964449615.1). Classification (GTDB taxonomy): domain Bacteria; phylum Bacteroidota; class Bacteroidia; order Chitinophagales; family Saprospiraceae; genus Aureispira. Next base: position 9,335 of record CAYUZF010000009.1, on the reverse strand, counting down.
CAAAGAGGATTGTTCCGACTCAGAAGACCGTTTACTCGGTACTTGGGAATTGGTAGAAGTATTGGCAGACCCTGGCGATGGAAGCGGCACTTTTCAGCCTGTTGACAGTGATAAAACCGTTACGTTTAAGCGCAACAACGTCATTACCTCCAATGGTGATCTTTGCTCTTTGGCTCAAGACATTGGAACGCCCACCTCGGGTACTTATTCCTTGACGGACGGCACCTACACGGCATCGAGTTGTGCTAACTCGAACTGGGTGCATCGTTTTGAGCAGCAAGGCAACGTGCTAATCATTTTCCATCCCTGCATCGAAGCCTGCCAAACAAAATACGTCAAGCAGTAAGATTTATTGGATAACGAGTCCTAAAAACTGTGTTTGTTCGCTCATGACAAATTTGGTTAGAGAAAGGTTCTGCCCCTTCTTCTCTCCTGCTAGTAGGGGTACTAGCAGGATTTTTTATGCCTTTTTTAGTCGTTCCAAAAGCAAAGCTTCTTCTTTTGGCGACAGGGCAACGCGTATGGGCAAGACATATACCCGCCCTGCAAAATCGCGGTCTTGCTGCACCAAAGGACGCAATTTGGGCGCATCTTTTTCGGTGGTGAGCAGCAGTTGAGAACTGCCCGAAGCAGCCAACTTTTTCCAATCGCTCGCAGTAAAATTGTGATGATCGGGAAACGCCCGATAAGAAACCCGATGCTCGAACTGCGCCAAATGAGCGCGCAACGCTCGGGTATCGGCTATTCCAGTAACCACCAAAATATCCAGCGCAGGTATCTGCGCCAGCTGCGGGCCTTCTTCCCCCGTCAATAAATCGTACAAAGCTTGGTAAACAATAGAAGAAAACAAAAGTAGCTGGTGGGACAAGGGCTGAATCGCTTGGCGATAGGCGTTTTTAGTAGCTTCCGCCAACTTGTGTGGACATTGGGTAACCACAATGACATCGGCGCGCTGGTACCCCTTTCTAAATTCGCGCAAGCGCCCAAATGGCAACAACTCTTGCTGAAAAAAGGGGTCGGAAAAGGTAGTAAGCAGCAAGGTACAATCGGCCACCACACCCCAGTGTTGCATGGCATCATCCAATAAAATATACGCCAAATCAGGCACCTTAGATAAGGCTACCTGAATGCCCTCTGCGCGCCGCTCTGCCACCACAACCGTTGCATCTGGAAAAGCCCGCTTAAATTGAAGCGGCTCATCCCCTACTTCCTCGACAGTACTACCCACGCCTACCCAATACACTCCTTTGCTCTGTCGGCCATAGCCCCGACTAACCATCGCGCAGCGCGCTGGCTGTCCCAACAAGCGTTGCACATATTGCACATGCGGGCTTTTGCCTGTCCCACCAACCGATAAATTCCCCACACAAATGACAGGTGGGTCAAATCGGGTGCGTTGTAAGGGGCCATAAACATAGGCAGCGCGGTGCAGCCAAGCCCCCAATCCATAGAGCCAGCCCAGCGGGCGACCCAACCAGCGTCCTTTTTTAGCGCTATAGTGGGGTAAAGACATGGGTAAACTATTTTGGTAGGCGAATGATATTACAAAAAGTAATCCGCAGCAATCTGTTGAACCTCTTTCGACCACAAGATAGAATAATGTCCCAAATTGTCCAACTCTATCAAGCGCGCCCGCGAGGCGAATGCCTTTTGCACCTTTCTAGAATCTTCTATGGGTAGAATTTTATCACTTTTAGAATGCACCAACAGCGCTTCTTGGAAATTGTCTTTGAGGCGCAGACTGTAATCATCTACGTTAATGGTTTCGATTGACTCCCCTTGATCGCGCTCTACTAGAGCAACTACCTTATCAATGGTTCGATCCGTCACGCCTAAAAAATCGGCCACGCCCTGAATGCGGTCTTTGAAATTGTGCGGAGTAGTGATGAGCAACCATTTTTTTAGTTGTAAACTGTTGTTTTCCAACATTCCGTACATGCTTGCAATGCTTCCAAAAGAGTGGCTGATCAGATGGTCGGGTTGGTATTTATCCATAAAAAAGGCCGCCACTTCTCCCATTTCAAACATGCTGGTATTGCCCTTGCTGCTGCGTCCATGCGAAGGCCCATCGTAAGACACCACACAGTATTGCTTCTTTAGCAACGGCTCTACCAATGCCCCAAAGTTGCCCGCTTGCCCCTCCCAGCCATGTATTAATAAAATAGTTGGGTGCGCCGTATCGCCCCACACGTAGGTCTGCAATTCAAAATTTTTGAAGGCTACCCGCTCTCGCTTGGCTTGGTCTAAAATGACTTCCTCAAAATCGCGCAGCTTGCGAATATTGGGATTGGACATAAAATGATATACTTGTTGGGCAAGGCGACTCGGCCAAAGCAAATCCATTATTTTAAAGTAAAATTTTTTAACAGTCATTGTTTGTAATTGTGGTGTTTAAAAAGGAAAAAGGCGCCATGCAGCAACTAGGAAACCCTTGCTTTGGCCTGTTTATTTTGCTTGCGCCAATACGCTTGGCGTGCTTCGAAATTGGCCTCTTCTACAGGCAATAAAACTTCTTCAAACAAAGCCATCAAATCTTCGGGATGTTCCTTCACGCGCTGCTCCCGTACCCCCACCACGACAAACCGCACCCACAAAAAAGCTTTGAGCTGGGTTCGCTGTTCATCCCACATTCTAACCTCTACTTCTATATGCCGCTTAGACGCCTGCGTAATTTGCGATTCTATGTATAACGTTTCCCAAACATAAGCGGGTTTGAGGTAAGCAATTTGCTGCTGCGCAACGACCCAACCCAGATTGCGTTGTTGTGCTATATCTACAAAGTTTAGCTTATAAGCTGCTTCTACCTGATCCTCTCGCGCATTGATCAAATAGTCAATATATTTGCTGTTATTCAAGTGTTTATATGGGTCTGCATCTTGAAAACGGACACGGGTAGTACTGTTTAAAATCTTAGGTAAGGTGCTCATCTTTTCGTTTCTTTTTTTTAATAAAAATATCTAAAATATACCAATCGGTATATCACCAGTCAAAAAAATACCAGCAGTACTAAACACACCACTGTTCTTGCACCATTTGCCGCAAATGCGCCATCATCTGCTGCAAATAGCTGTCGTCTTTTAAGGTCATCGTCATAAAAATAGCGCCCTGTATACTGGTATAATGTCGGGCACTTGCCGAGGTATCCAAGTCTGTTTTTAACTGTCCAATGGCAACACCCGCTTTTATAATCCGCTCAATATTGCGCACCAACTTACCGATGACCTCCTGTACACGTGCCAATAAAATGGGCTTTTGGTGGTTGGAATCTACCCCTACGTTAATGATAGGGCAGCCACCTCCAGGGTGCTGGTGGGAACGCTGTTGGGTATAAAAATCCAAAATAGCCAACAGTTGCTCTACAGGACTGGATTGCGCTTCGATAAAACGCGTCAACTGCCCCATTTCCGACCGAATGTTGTAATTAAAAGCCGCTACGGCCAAAGTTTCTTTGTCTTTAAAATTGCCATAAATAGCCCCCTTAGTCATTCCCACCGCTTCGGTAATGGCAGCCATGCTGGTTCCCATATACCCCTGTTGGTTAAAAATAGGAGCTACTTTCTCTAGTATAAATTGCTTGGTACGTTCGGCTTTGTCAGGCATAAAAAGTAGTTGTCGAGGACAAGAAACAACACAAAGGTATAAAAAAATACCGATTGGTATATAATTGAGCAACTAAAAAATACAGATGGATACCCCTCCACGTTCTTTACTGCTCTCGCTCCCACTGTTGGTCGCCTCCAGGAGCCGCCTCAAAATCTTCGCTGAGTAATCTAAATTGCACAATCACGTCATTCTCAACTTGCTCTACAATCAATTTGGAGTCGTATCTTCTGCCATCTGCACTCTTATCGGACAAACTAAACCCACTGTGGGAAGCAACGGGTTGTATACTCGTCCATTTGAGTTCATTAACAGAAAAACTACTGCTGCTTGGCACTTCGATGATCAAAGCGCTGCTTCCATCTATTTTGAGCAGCATACTGTCCGCGTCTATGTTGCTGCTGAACGTCCTTCGCCAAGAGCCTTTCAGTTGCTCCAAATCGTATTGAGGCCGTTCTGTTCCGCAGCTGCTTCCCAACAGGCCTAACGCAACGAGCAATAATAATCCAATAAGTTGTTTCATAGTTTAGTGGGTTTTCCTTTTTAATACGGCATAATAAGTCATCGCTTCCGCTAAAGATACATTTTTGCGCAGACGCAGGGGTTCAAAGTCGATGGTATTTCCTGCTCGAATAGTTGTTAGTTCCAACCCAGTACCGTGCAACAATAGTTTTAAATCCGCGGGGCTGTAGCAGCGCAACGATTGTACCAGTACCGTTTCTGGTTGGCTATTTCGCCACCAGCGATCAATTAGGCGGCTTTGCTGCACCTCAAAATCGTATTCGCGCAAGCAGACTTCCAAATCCACCCGTCTGCCCTTCGCTACGCCACTCCAATACCAGGGCGTTCCTACCTCTACAATGGCCTGCCCATTGGGCGTCAGCCAATTAGCGATGCGCCGAAGCAGTCGCTGCTGGTCTTCGTCGCTGCCTATGCCAAAACTGTCAAAATACAACAGCGCTTCGTACCGTTGCGGCAGCTCTATCTCATAAAAATCCGCTTGCAACACCTCAAGCGCTACGCCCCTTTGTGCAGCCAAATCTCGCGCAAAATCGGCAGACGCTTCCAACAATTCGATCATGGTAACGCGATGCCCAGCCTGCGCCAAGACAACGGCG
>CAYUZF010000009.1:0-4599 GCA_964449615.1 uncultured Aureispira sp. | reverse complement strand
CTAGTTCCAATATAGAACGCGGAGCGGCTCCCAGTAGTTCATGTACTACTGCCACCCGATCTTGATGCTGCTCGTCTATTGGCAACAAATAGGCATCAAACCACTCATTTTGTGTTCGGTAGAAGGTAGCCACCCAATCCATGTCGTTTTTTTCTTGTTGATTCATTGTTCAAAACTAGGAAATGCGCTTAACAAATACTTTATTGCTGCTGCAAATATTTCTTACACACAACATCTACCAGCCTGCTTTGTTAAGTACGGCGATGCTTTTGCCCAGTTGGTTGGGGTAACTTTACTATTATTTGGTGTTTATGCAGGCGCTCAAAGCGAAACGGACGTTGATCATTGGGGACATACACGGCAATTTGCCCGCTTTGGAGGGGGCCTTACAATTGGCTCAATACAACCCGCAGCGCGATCGTTTGATTGGGTTGGGAGACTATATTGACGGCTGGGAGCAGTCTTTTGGCGTTGTAGAGGCGTTGATTAAGTATCAGGAGCAATCCCCATTTACCAATATTTATATAAAAGGCAACCACGACCAGTGGTTTTGTGAGTTGCTGGAAGCGGATTTGGCGCGCTGGCGGGAGGAGTCCTATATTATAAAAAAATACCGCGCTTGGATGCTTAATGGAGGCTATGCCACTTACCAGCAGTATTTGCACTATTCTGATGACTTTATCTACCGCCACAAATGCCTTTTTTACGACCGACTCCAATTGTACCATTTAGAAGACAACAAACTCTTCCTACACGCTGGCTACAACCACCACTTGGGTTTTGAACTCACCCGCGAGTACTACCCCGAAGAATTTTATTGGAATCGAAGTCTCTTTAAAAAAGCCCTACAGTGGCACTGGCTCCACCAAGCTGGCCTACCGCCAAAACCCAAGAAGCACCGCATGGATCAATTCGATAAAATTTACATTGGCCACAGCCCTACCCACAAATACGATCTTTACGAACCCGTAAAAATGGGCAACGTCATCAACTTAGATCAAGGCTGCAAAGCACTGGGCACCTTGACAATCTGGATAGACGAGAGCGATACCTTTGTACAACATCTATAAATATCATTCGATCAAGTGGTCCAGTGGTTCGCGCTCCTCCTTGAGTGTTTTTCTTTTATAAAACAAAGCCAGCACAATCAACAGATAAGACAACAACCAAACTCCATATCCTATAAAGTCTTTTCCGCTTCCCCTCCCTATTTGCAGGTGGCGCACGACCACAGCAACGATGTTACCAATATGCGGACAAAGCAAACACAGCACAATGCCCCCTCGCCAAAAAGCCCCCAAAGGTTTGTTGACAAACCAGCGCACCACAAAAATAGGCAAGGTCCAAACAGGAATAAAAAAAACGGCAAAGATGCCCCAAAAACGCTGCTCTAAATTTCCTTTTAGCAATTGCTTCATCCCCCTACCAAAAAATTCTAGCCCTATTCTTTCGCCCAAAAAAGGCAAAGCATAAGACAGCCCGTGCAAGAGCAATCCCAACGTTAATAATTTTCCAGCCTTAGTCAAAACCAATTTAGTAGCAAACATTTAGGTCTTTAATTTCTAATAGAAGAGGCTTGTCTCGTTATTTTTGAATAACTTATACCGTAAAATAGCAAAAACGCCCTAACTTTGCCCAAATGGCTTCTAGTAAAAGAAGGTTTTTTATCAATTGTGTAAAATACAACTTATGAAACAAGGATTAGTACATGCCCACTCTGGGTTGCGTTGGGTAGTTTTAGGATTGCTAATATGGGCGATTGTCAACGCCTTCAACGGTTGGAAACTCAAAAAAACTTATACTGACAGTGACCGCAAAGTACATTTGTTTGCTATGGTATCGGTGCATGTACAAATTTTAATTGGTTTTGTGCTGTATGCGCTCAACTGGGGCGTCAAGGTCAATTTTAGCCAAATGAGCGACAGTTTGATTCGCTTTTTTACGGTCGAGCACATCTTCATTATGTTGATTGCTGCTGTTTTGTTGACGGTAGGGTTTGCGCGTGGCAAGCGCATGAGCGATGACGTTGCCCGGTTTAAATTTATTTTTTACACCTACCTAATTGGCTTGATATTGATCATCGTGGGCATTCCTTGGCCATTCAGAGAGTTGGGCGCTGGCTGGTTCTAACCCCTTACAACAAGCATTTTTCCCCACAAAATTAAACAAATGACACCACGGTCCTCTATAGGATACGGCGGCTTTGGCCTGTTATTGCTGTTGATCAGCAGTTGTATCCGTCCGACACCAACCCCTCCCAGCGAGCCTTCCAACGACGATTCTTTAGGGGTTGTAACAGACTCCCTACGAGCGGTTTGGCAAGCCCAAACCAAAGGGCTGTGCGTGTATGGACAGGAGGAGTTCTGGTACGCTTGGTTCGGAACGGATTCTACCGCCCACAAACCAACAGTGGGCGAACAGGTACGCATTGATTACACCATACAGCGAGGCGATAGTATTTTGGATCAGTCGTATTCTAGGCGTAACCCTATTTTGGTGCAAATTCCAGAACCGCGCTACGACAACTTTTTCACCCGTGCGTTGCAATTGATGGGCGAAGGCGATAGTTTGCGTTTGATGGTGCCTGCCCGCAATATTCCACAACTGCTGGGTCAGCACGTGGTTTCGTTTACTGCCGACGATTTGGTGACCTTTTCCTATAAAATGCATGAGATTAAAGACCCTGAGACCATTAAACGGGAAATCATAGCCGAGCAACAGCGCTTGGACTCCTTGCGACAGACCATTCCTACGCTAATGCAGGAATTTGAGCAGGGAACGTTGCGCGATTTAAAGACGATGGAACGCGGCTTGTCTTATTTAATTTTTGAGCAAGGGCAAGCGGTGCAAGCGCAGCTTGGTGATGCGGTGACGGTGCATTATATTTGCTTTTCGGACGCGGGGCTGGTGGTAGATGATTCGTATACCAATATGGTTCCCTTACCGTTTGTAGTGGGTAGCCAAACCCTTATTGAAGGGCTTTCACAAGGTGTACAATTGTTGGGCGAGGGCGGGAGCGCTTTGTTGTTTATTCCACCCAACTTGGCTTATGGCGTGCAGGGCTACGGCGACGTCATTCCACCCAATTCTTGGGTGACTTTTTACATTGAATTAATGGACATTGAAAACAAATAAACTCATGCGCTATTTAAGCTTATTGCTTTTTATTCTACTAATAACAGCTTGTAACACGGAACGCAACCAACAACGAGAAGTCATTCTAGGATTGGAACAAGCGGTAGAGCGCAATCCCAGCGACGAATTTTTAAGGCCTTTGGTCGCTAATTATTTAAAATATGCCAATGAGTTTGAAGAAGACGAACTCGCCCCCATTTACCTCTACCGCTGCGCGGTTTTGTATTACCGTTCTCGCAATTATGGAGAGGCGCGCATCCAACTAGAGCGCATCTTGCGCGAGCACCCCGAAACCCCGATCTTAGAAGAGGTTTACCTGTTGTTGGCAAGCATTGAGGCAGGGCCTATTGGCCAAAAAGAACGAGCTGCGGAGTTGTACGAAATTTATTTGGAGAAATACCCCGATGGCAAAGGCAAGGCAGACGCCGATTATTTCTTTTTGCCTGAGCATAAGAAACTACAGCAGCGTATTGATTTGATTTTGGCAGAAATTGACGCATTGCCTAGGGGCGTCGATCCCACCGATACGCAGTTGAACCAGTTGGTGTATTCCTACGCCAGATTGGTCGAAACCAATCCAGAAGACCCGTTCGCGCCCTTGTATTGCCTCAAAGGTGCCCGTTTGGCGATTCGTTTGGACCAGCATTTGATCGCCGTTCAATTCTTAGAAAAAATCTACCGCGATTATCCAGATTTTGACCAATATCCAGAAGTCCTTTTGCTCTTGGCGGTAGAATACGACACCAACCTCACGCTCTACGTCCGCAAAGACCAATTGACCACTTCGGTCTTAAACGAACACGTCAACTTAGAAAACGTCAAAGAAATGGATCCCATTGCACGCGGCAAAGCCCTTTACGAAGAAATTATAGAACGCTTTCCCAATCACGACGTTGCCGAATCGGCTCGTTACGGCCTTCAAAACTTGGGTAAAAAGACCGATGAAGTGGTAGAAGAATTTATTCAACGTCAGGATTCTCTATTGGATTTGCCTCCGACACGAAGAAGGTAATTTTTTGCTGTTTTAACTTCTTATAACAACATACTGCTGGTTCGAGTATTTAGCGAAACGGTCACTTGGCTAACGGCTTCCAACAAAAAAAGCAGGCATCCCGCTCGGGATGCCTGCCTTACCAGCCAGCTGTATCGTATTCGATGCTACTTAAAGCAATATTTGTTTTCTGCTAACAATTGCTGTGCGATCTCACGGCGCATGTTTTTGGTATTCGACAACTCGTGTTTGCTAAAGCGTTTGATGCCCAACAGCAACATGCGTTTGGTGTCTCCCTCTGCCCAAGCAGCCACTGCATTTTTTGCGTGTATGGCACAGCGCTCAATAGCATCGTTGATGTAGACGCGCGCCATGGTTAGTTCGTGTTGGCAAGCATCTTCGCCCCGTACGGAGCAAGCTTTGAGTGTGGATAGAACGACCGATTCGCAGATGTAGATTTCCGATACCAAATC
>CAYUZF010000008.1:48035-50416 GCA_964449615.1 uncultured Aureispira sp. | reverse complement strand
TCTCTTCCGAAGCGGTTGCAAATGTACGACCCTTTTCTTGTTCCCACAAGTTTTTTGCTTTTTTTTAAGTTCTTTTTTTGAAGTTTTTTCTAAAAACTGCTTTTAAAGTCCTTCTGAAGCGGTTTGGCTGTTTTTTTTCATAAAACCAACTCTCTTTTCATACAATATTTATACTCGGTAGCACGCTATAGTATAGCTATACTATAACTGTGTAGGATTACTTTTTTATCTTTCTACCTTATATAGTTTTACGACCACAACTTACTATTTGTATGAGACTCGTTATTTGTTTTGCTTTTTTATGTATTGCTTGTTTAGGAAAAGCGCAGAATTTGGTGTTGAATCCTTCTTTTGAATTGGGTGCTGTCTGTGATGGAACAACGGAACGCATTGATAGCGTAGAAAACTGGTGGCCTGTTCGGGGCCGTCCTAGCTATATCAATACCCTTTGTCCTCTTTCCAAAGATGCTAAATCATTCATTATTGGTATGAAGTTGCCTTCTGCTAGTTATCATAAAGTTTATAGCATTCAAAAATTTGATACCCATACAGAATGTCAACAAGGACGTCTTGCTACGCCTTTGGAGGCAGGAAAGCAATACATGGTATCGATGTATGTTCGTTTACCCATTCAGTTTTGCCAACTTCCAATAAATGAAATAGGGGTAGCGTTTACGGATGGCCCTGTAAAAGCGGAAGAAGAGCGAGGTGTTATAGATCTGCCTTCCATTGCTCTGAGAAACAATACTCAAACAGCAATTGGTAACCAATACGATTGGCAGCAAGTTTTTGCCTTGTACACCGCTGAAGGTGGAGAGGAATACTTGGCTTTGGGTAATTTCAAGGAAAACAACAAAGGTGTTTTTGAAGGAAGGAGCGAAAATGAGTGTACTTACTTGTTTATAGATGGTCTATCGGTACGTTTGTTTGAGCCAATAGACTTGCCGTTTTATACAAAAGAAAGAATCAAGAAAAATACGCGTTTTCGCTTGTCGCCTGCTTTCTTCGCAGAAAAATCAGCGGCTTTGCCCTCTGGTATATTGAACGATTTGGAAGATTTGGCAGAACAGCTTAAAGCCGCAGCAGATTTAAAAGCCGAACTTATTGTTTATACCGATAATAATCTACCGCCTTCTGAAAGTTTGAGTTTATCAAAAGCAAGGGCAAAAAGTATAGAGAACTACCTAAAGAAGTTGGCTGTTCCACAGAAGCAACTGGCTGTTGTGGGCCAAGGAAGTAGTAATCCTGTAGCGCTAAACGATACGGAAAAGAGCATGCAGAAAAACAACCGAGTAGAGGTGATTTTTGTAGGACTTTAGAATTGTTCTTGTGTGCTTCCCGACAAGCCACGGCCTTACTTCGTCGAACACACTAAAACACAGTGTACAGCTTAACCATAAAATGCCCCTTTGAGACTTGTTACTTTGTTTGTTTGACCATAGCAAAAAGTGTCAAAGGGGTATCTGCGTTTTAGAAGACTGCCTTCTATTGGTGCTTTGAAATAATCCTAGTATTTGACATTGCTCAACCCTGCTAGTTCTTTTACTTCTTTGACGGTTTGTTGAGCGCGCTTGCGAATGTTGGCAGAAGAGGCTTTGATCTGGTTTTTAATCTCCTTTTTGCGACTTTGCAAATCGGCGCGTTTTGCTCTAAATTCTTGACTTATTTCTACTAGGCCGTTGGCTACGGCTTCTTTCAAATCTGAATACTTGAGACGGCCGCTGCTGTAATCTGCCAGTAGGCTGTTGTGGGCTTCCAGTTTATTGGCTGCTTTGAGCAAACTGAACAAATTTTCTACGCCTGCACTCATTTCGCCAGCGGCGGTATCACCTATATCGGTCACGGCCGAACGGATTTGTTTGCGAATGCGTGCCTCTTCTTCAAATACAGAAATGTAATGCTTAGGCCCCGCACTTTTGCTCATCTTGCGGGTGGGTTCTGCGGTAGACATCACCTTTGGAATCTCTGTATGCAAGGTTTCTGGCAGTACAAAATAATCCTTGCCAACTTGTGCGTTGAACCGCTCTGCTATTTCGCGTGACAATTCCAAATGTTGGTCTTGGTCTTTGCCTACAGGCACCAAATCTGCTTTATAAATCAAAATATCCGCTGCTTGCAAAACGGGATAATCAAACAAGCCCGCAGAAATATAGCTGTCGCCCGTTTTCTCTTTGGATTGTTGACTTTTGTCTTTGAATTGTGTCATGCGACTCAAGCGTCCATAGGAGCAAAAACAATTAAAAATCCATCCCAATTCGGTATGCTCGGGCACCAACGATTGGATGAACAAGTTATCAGGTTCTACACCTACAGCTAGTAGGTTAAAAATCAAGTCCCAAGTATTTTGACGGAGCTTTTTAGGGTCGTAGGGCATGGTCATG
>CAYUZF010000008.1:33318-48025 GCA_964449615.1 uncultured Aureispira sp. | reverse complement strand
CGGCACCAAAGTAGTTTCCAAAATGTAGGTGTCCTGTGGGCTGAATTGCGGATAATATCCTTTTTTTTGTCTCCATCTTAGTGTTTATGACTTGCTTATTGCTGATTGAAAATAGGTATACACTGCAATAATACTAAAAGTTCCCTATTTGCCAAAAAGCTGCGGAAGGAGGTGGAGTTATTATAAAGGTAAGCTTGTTGTAACACAGTTGTACAGCAAAGAGATGCAATATTGCGTCTACTGCCGTACAACTACTTTCTTTTACTTTTTTATTTAGCGAAAGCCAATACCTTTTCGTTTTTTGTCGTCTTTGTGTTCCATTAATTTGAAATCTTCAAAATCGGCTAGTGTAACCGTGCGCACCATTTCCGATGTGCGTTCATCGGAGGACAATTCGGCTAGGCGTAAATTTTGGTGGCGGGCAATTTCTTTGACTACTTTGCGAATAGAGCGGGCGTTGCCAAAGTATTTGTGTTTGTGCGCCAACATATCTTCTATGTATTGTTTCAAAAACGCTTCGGCTTCCTGATCTAATTCTAAATTTTCTTTCTCAAACATCGTACGGGCAATTTCCATCAATTCCTCCGCAGAGTAATCGGGGAAGCGCAACGTACGGTCAAAGCGCGACATCAAGCCTGGATTGGTTTCTAAAAAACGGCGCATTTCATCGGGATAGCCTGCTGCAATCACAATAAAGTCGCCGCGCTGGTCTTCCATGCGTTTGAGCAATGTTTCGATGGCTTCGCGGCCAAAATCGCCTTGTCCCCCTTGCGTTAATGAATACGCTTCGTCTATAAACAGGCCTCCGCCAATTGCTTGGTCAATGACCAACGAAGTTTTAACGGCTGTTTGGCCGGTGTAGCCTGCTACCAACTCTTTGCGGTCGCATTCTACCAAGTGTCCACGTTCCAAAATTCCTAGTGCCTTGTAAATCTTGACCAAGATGCGCGCAACCGTAGTCTTGCCCGTTCCTGGATTGCCCGTAAAAATGGTGTGCATAGAGAATGCTTTTTTAACATCCCGTCCTATTTCGGTATAATAGCGCACTAATTTGGCCATTTCGTCTACATCGCGCTTTACTTCTTCGAGACCAATCATTTCGTGTAATTCCTTCAACGCTTCGTTTAGAGCAGCTTCGTCGACAGGGATGTGAACGGACTTGCTGTTGGTCATCCCAAATGCCTTTTCTACATCTTGTAACTCGATGGTAGACAATGCATCGTCTTCCAAACTATCAAAATCATCCGCCCGCATCAAGCGCAGCGCCATATTTTGTTTGCATTCTTCAATGATTCCATTGATGTAACGGGCATTGCCAAAGTGCTGGTCGCGGTTGCGGTAAGCTTCTATTACTTTTTTGTGTAATAATTCTTGTGCTTCTGGGCTAATTTTTACCGAGCGTTTATTCGAAGCGTATTCCGCGATTTCCATCAGCTCATCAGGCACATAATCCGAAAAGTGGATGTGGTTGGAAACGCGGGAAGACATGCCGGGGTTGGAGCTCAAAAAACCTTTCATTTCTTTGGGGTAACCCGCAAAGACAACTGCTATATCTCCAGGTCCATCAGACATTTCTTTTAGCAACACTTCAATCACTTCTCGACCGAAATCTTTACCGTCGTCGCCCCTATCCGAGAGCGCATAGGCCTCGTCTACGAATAAAATGCCTCCCCGTGCTTTTTCAATAGCTTTCTTAACTTTTGGAGCGGTTTGTCCTATGTACTCGCCTACTAAATCTACGCGGCCTACTTCGTGGACATGTCCTTTGGACAGTAAATCTAAGCTGTGGTAAATTTTGCCCAGCATCTTGGCCACTGTTGTTTTACCTGTTCCTGGATTGCCTAGAAAGGCGGTGTGTAGGTTGAAGTTGTTGTCCTCTTCAAAACCTTTTTCCTCTCGTATTTTTAAGAATTTGAGGTAGGTGGCAAATTCATCTATTTGTTTTTTGACCGCTTCTAATCCAATCAAGTCGTTGAGTTCCCTTGTAGCTTCTTCAAAGGTAAGTTTTTCTTCTTCCTCTTTGGGCGTATTGATGTTGGTGCGGTCCTGTTTGTTGTAAGTGTGGAAGGACAACTCGCCGCCTGCTTCTTCTTCTTCTTGTGCAACCGTAAAGGGCACGACAGCAATTAGTTCGTTCATGAACAACACTTCTAGTGTATAATTGTCTTCGTACCAATAATTGCCTTTGTTGGAGCCGTAGCCTGTATCAAAGGTAAATGTCGGTCGGTCGTGTTGGATTTCTTTAAAGTATTCCATATACGCCTTGTGCTGCCCAGCGTCGTTGTAAAAATTGAACTTAAAATTCAGGGGCAAGGGGCGTGTTTTACTAATCAATTCTACTGTGACTTCAGCATTGACGTAGCGCGTAGTTGATTTGTTAAATGTTTTTAGGTAGGTGCGGTCTTTGATGGGTGTGCCGTCTACAGAGCTTTCGAACAGGCGGATATTCTGGATAGAAATATAGGGGTTAGAATTAGCGGTAACGGTACCTTCGTTGGTAATATAGAAATAAGCGGTACCCAAGTATTCTTCGTTCAAATAGGCGTCCCACTTGTATTTTCCTTTTTTCAACCACCCTGGTGAAGGCGTTCCCCACCCCTCTTGTATTTTAACAATGTTCTGAGTTGCTTTTACGGTTATGGTCTTTTTCATATCGCAAATCTGGTCGCCTGTATCTACATTGGTACAAATCATTCTAGATTTGCACTCCCAATCGCGCTCATCAAAAAGTTTATTGTAAAAGGATAATTCGCCGTAGATGTAGCGGCATTCAGAGGTATCAAAAACGCGGCGATAAGTTTTGGCATCTTTGTAGAAATTCTCTACGGAGCCAAATACTTTGAGGTGGTTGTATTTGTAATTACCGCCTATAGCATCTTTATCTTCTTTCATAATTTGGTAGGCTTGTTAGCGGTTGCCCGTACAACTTTAGGAAGGATGACCGCTGTTTCTTATAGTTAAGCTGGTGTGTGGTGGTTACTTTAATAGTCTTCTAACAACAACAAGAAAACAGGCTTATGGTTGCTGTGTATATACTTGTTGTCTGGTCTAGTAGTTGATTAGACTTAACGGTAATTTAGGATTTTTTTTGCCGAATGGCCAAAGATGTTCCCTTTTTTTTGTGAAGGCGAATTGGCTGTTTCGGTAAGCGGCAAATTGCTGGAGCAAGCGGTATCTGTATTTGAAAGTCTTGTTTTACAGTCTATTGCAAATCTTTCAACAAAACATCTTCTTGCCACAACAATTGTCCTTGTTTATCAAAAAGTGCTAGGCGGCAAAAGCGTTTCTTACCTGTGCCCAATAGTTCTACTTTTCCAAAGTTGGCGACGATGGCCAATGTTTCTGGTTGGCGCAGTGGGTTGTTGCGGGTGTACCCTGGATTCACCAAAGAGGTCAAAGGCGAGCTGGTCATTTCGTACAAGGGGTAATCCCCTTCGCGGTCCAAACGCATCAATTCGCCATAGTGGCGATCTCCGCTCAAAAAAATAACCCCTGTTATGTTTTCTTCCGACAAAAAACGGAGTAAACCCTCTCGATCGTCTCCAAAATCACCCATATCCTCCCCCATCGGATTGTCGGGTAAAATTTGTGTTCCAGAAACGATGAATTTAAAATTAGCGGTAGAAGCTTTGAGCTGTTGGAACAACCACTGTGTTTGAGAAGCACCCAGCATAGAACTGTCACGAGCGTGGAATCGCGCATCCAATAGGAAAAAATCCGCATCTTGTTGGCTAAAATGGCAAAACACTCCTGGACAACTTTTTAAAAATTTGTCTAAGCGCGTGTTGAAGCGCATACGCAAATTTTTCTGGTGCATGCGTTGCCGCGTTCGCCACTCGCCATTTAGATAGTATACATTATCGCCCATCCAAATCATAAAATCCTTGTCGTGCGCGGTCATTTTATCAAAAATCAACTCGCGGTCACCTGCCCGCCAAAACATAAACGGATAAGGAAAAGCACAAGACCCCAATAAAAACGTTAAATTGTTGTCGTTACGAGATGGTTTGTAATCTACAGTACCTTGTACCAAAACATAGCGATTGAGCACCAAATTGCTCCGCGTAACGCGCTGCACCTCTGCCCCTTCATAGGCAGTAAAATAAGCGTACAAATCAGCATTGAGCGAACTGATCCACTCGGCATAGGGCAATTGCTCTTGGTGGGGCGCTACAGCCATCCAAAAGTGGCGGCTACTGTCGGTGTAATGCCCGTAAATTGGGCCTGCCAAGACTTCAAAATCTTGCGCTTGCACAGCATTCCAACTACTCATCCATACTCCTATCCAAAGGAAAATCCGCCTATAAACATTCATTCTTTATCACTGTTACTTCTTAAGAAAAGGCATTTTATACTAACGTCTTTAGTAAGTCAACTTATTGTATAAGCAAACGACTTTTTAGCTGATTTGGCAAGTATATTGCAGCTTTTTCTTATCTCTGTTGTTGTATTTTTGAATTCACAAAATTAACATTCTACTCGTAGGGTCAATGATATATTTATGCAAATTTTAGCTTCTTTTTCTCAACACGATACGGAACGCTTGTTTCTTACCTATAAGCGCAATCCCATTAATTATACCAAAATCAAAGAAGAGATAGTGGGAAAAGATCTAACGGCTCATTATGAGCAAAGTCGAAAATCGAGTTGGATATTTTTTGGGGCACTGACGTTTATTATCGTGGTCAGTTCTTCTTTCTCGGTCATGGCAGACCATTGGGATAGTTTTGTGGCGCTTTGGATGATTTGGGGTGGGATTGTGGTCTTATTTGTGGGTTGGCAGATTTTATTCAAGCGCAATGCGACTTCTATCCACGAAGAGAACAAAGCTTTTTTTGAGCGTTTTGAATTGATCGCGCAGGACTGCGATTCGCTGGAAGATTTTGTGACGCTGTGGCAACCTGTTTAAATTTTTCTTAACAGGCTTTATGATTTCCTTGTTTTTATTTGGATTAAGTTTAAATAAGCATTAGCTTTGCGGCATCGCCTTGCTATTTTTGTACGATGTGGCGATTCTAATTACAATTATTAAACTATTCATTTTTATGAAATCAACTATTTTATTGGCAATGGGCGCTTCTGCTGTTCTTTTTGCTACTTCCTGCGACAAAAAAAACGACGACAATTCTTACACGGTTCCAGAGACGTACAATTTTGAGAACGTGAGTTATACGGGGCAAGAGAACCGTCTGGATATGATGGCAGAAATTACCGCTTACGTCAAGACGGCTCATGTGCTTGGTGCTCCTGCTTTAGACGCTGCAAAGCTCAAAGATATGTACGGCAATAACACAGGCAACTACTTCTCTACCAGTGACTTAAACAACTCCACCAAGCAGCTCAAGAACAAAACCATTGCCCACGCGTTTTGATGCTTATTTTGATGCGGCTGCGGCTACTAGTCAATTTACGGCGAATACGGCTGCCGATGGCCAAGCGGGTATTGCGACCAACAATGCAGGCGACAAAAGTTATTTGCTGAATGCCAATGGTATGGAATGGGCGCAAGTCATTGAAAAGGAACTGATGGGGGCTTGTTTTTATTACCAAGCGACGGCTGTTTACATGGGCGCTGGTAAAATGGACGTGGATAACAGCGAAGTAGTCGATGGAGAAGGAACGGCTATGGAGCACCACTGGGACGAGGCTTTTGGCTATTTTGGTGTGCCTAAGGATTTTCCAGCTAACACCAACGATTTGGTTTTCTGGGGGAAGTATTGCAACGTTCACGAAGGGGTTTATCCCTTGAATGACAAGATGATGAATGCCTTTTTGGAGGGGCGTGCGGCTATTTCGGCGGGGGATTTGGATACGCGCGATGAGCAAATTGAGCTGCTGCGCAAAAACTGGGAGTTGGTGGTTGCTGCTACTTCTATTTATTACCTCAATAACGCCAAGAGAAACTTAAATACCGATCCCGCCGCGGCTTACCATGGGTTGTCGGAGGTTTACGGTTTCGTCCGCTCTTTAGAATACGGCCCTGGCACGGGTGCGATTACGCCTGCCAATGTCGCTGTTATTTTAGAAGAATTGTTTGGTAGTGCGGATGCGATGCAGGCCAATAATTACAATGTTACAGAAACTAAAATCGAAGCTGCCAAAACTAGTTTGGTCGGTTACTTTAGCGAACTGGCTGCTGTAAAAGATCAACTTTAATAGGACTGCTCAGGGCTTCCCTTGTTTATAGTGTTTTTTCAGTGTCAAAATAGATAGCGGCTTGGTCTGTTATCTATTTTGGCTGTTATCATCAACCATCAATCATTTGACTTATGAAACAACTTCTGACGCCTCTGTTTTTGGCGCTGCTTTTATTTGCTACAGCTTGTAAACGTCCTGATGACAATCGCTGCGCCACAGATTTTGACCAATTGGAACTGTTGAACAACGTCGGTTCTAATATTATTGAACCCAGTTATTTTTACCTTTCTACAGCGACTAGTGTTTTGGAAAGTGAAGTTGCTACTTTTGTTAGTGGCCCTTCTTTAGTACAACTCACAGCTACCCGCGCTCGTCTGCTGGCTGCTTGGGAGGCTTGGCAAAAAGCGGCTCTGTATGAGTTTGGCCCTGCGGAAGAAGAAGATTTACGTAATTTCTGTAACAATTTTCCTGCTAACATTACTCGTATTAACGAGGGGCTGACTACGGGGACTTATGACTTGCGTACACCTGCCTATTCTTATGCACGGGGTTTTCCTGCTTTGGAATATTTGCTGTATGGCGAAAATAAAACGGATGCGGAAATTATTGATTTGTTTACAACGGATGCTTTGGCGGCTAATCGTCGACAGTATTTGAACGATTTGGCTACTTTGCTGCGCATGAAAACACAAACGGTTTACGAAGCGTGGAAAGAAGATGAGGGGAATTATTTGAATACTTTCACAACTACAGAAGGGGTGGCCAATGGTACGCCTTTGAGCAATTTGATCAATCAATGGAATAAGAATTATGAGCTGATTAAAAATAACCGTTTGGGTGATCCTATTAGTGCCAAAACGGGTTATGTTCCGCTCTTGCCTGATAATGTTGAAGCTTATTACAGCCGCCATTCTTTGACGTTGCTGATCAAAGCTGTGGAAGCACAAAAAGCGCTGTTTTTAGGTTTGGTGGAGACGTCGACTACTACCAACGAAGATCGGGTAGGTTTGGATGACTACTTGGATGCCACGGACGCCAAAAAGGGCAGCGAAAATTTATCAACGGTTATTATCAATCAATACGATGCGACGCTAGCGGCTTTGAATGCTCTATCCCCGCGCTCGTTGCAAGAAGCCATCACAGCTGATACAGAAGCGGTCAAGGCGGCTTATGCAGCGGCTCAAAATTTGACGGTTCTGACTAAGACGGATTTGCCTGCGGCGCTTTGTGTTAGTATTACGTACATTGATAATGTAGATGATGGGGATTAGGTGTTTTTTGGTTGGGGGGCGGATGCGATCCGCCCCTACCCAGCATATTTTGTTGGGGGGGGGGTGTTTTGTAGGAATTGGATGGCGTTGTGTAAATCTCTGCTCAATTCGCGATCTTCTTCTAAAATGGGAACGACTTTTCTAAAATCAACCAATAAGGCTTCTAATACGGGCGATGTGCGGTGTGGGACAAACGACAAGGCTTGGGACGCGGCTACCAATTCTATTGCCAGCAGGCGTTCCACGTTGTTGACTACCTGATACAATTTGGTTCCTGCATTAGCTGCCATACTGACGTGGTCTTCTTGTCCGTTGCAAGATACAATGGAATCAACGCTGGCAGGGGTACACAGCTGTTTATTTTGGCTGACAATACTCGCAGCAGTGTATTGGGTAATCATCAACCCTGAATGCAGCCCTGAATAAGCGGTCAAAAAGGCAGGTAGACCGCGTTTTCCCCCGATCAATTGATAAAGCCTACGCTCTGAAATACTCCCCAACTCGGCGACTGCAATGGCCAAGAAATCCAATACCAACGCCACGGGTTGCGCGTGAAAGTTGCCCCCCGATAAAATGGCATCGCTTTCTGGAAAGATATTGGGGTTATCCGTCACGCTGTTGATTTCGCGCTCCAAAACGCTAGCCGTATAGGTTATGCTGTCTTTGCTGGCACCGTGTACTTGCGGTACGCAACGGAAAGCGTAAGGATCCTGAACAGTGTTTTTGGGCAATGCTGCTATTTTAGAACCCGCTAACAAACCGCGAATGACCGCCGCAGTTTCTACTTGGCCGTTGTGGGCGCGCACTTGGTGAATGCGTTCATCAAAAGGCGACAACAAACACCCAAAACCGTCGAGCGACAAAGCAGCGATAACATCTGCCCATTGAGAAAGGCGACGCGCTTTGAGTACTGCCCATACGCCATAAGCTGTAGAAAATTGGGTGCCATTGAGCAGCGCGATTCCTTCTTTTGCTTGAAGACGCAACGGCTCCCAGCCGTATTGTTCCAATACTTTTTTTGCTGTTTGGCGCTGGCCCTTGTAATTAACCCAACCCCTGCCCAATAAGGGCAAACTTAGATGCGCCAGCGGAGCCAAGTCGCCAGAAGCCCCCAGAGATCCTTGTTGGTAAACCACTGGCCATATTTCGTTATTATAAAAATTCAACAGGCGTTCTACTAATGGCAAACTCACCGCAGAATGCCCTAGTGACAGACTCTTTATTTTGAGAAAAAGTATCAGTCGTAAAACCTCTGTAGGAACTTCATCCCCTAGTCCGCAAGCGTGCGAAGCCACCAAATTGGCTTGCAAGGCTTCCAACTGCTCGCTGTCAATTTTTATATCGCAGAGTGATCCAAACCCAGTATTGATTCCGTAGTAGGGTTGTTCGCTGTTCGCTAATTTTTGGTGTAGAAAGTCGAAACAGTGCTGGATGCGGTCTTTGCTTTGCGCAGATAATTCAATCTTTTGGGCATTTTGTACAAGAGCTTGTACAGCTTCTAAGGTTAGCCAATTTTCTGATATTTTGTGCATACTCAATTCTCATTCTAAAAGTAGGACGAATAACAAGAGCTGCTGAAAATGAAAGGTACTTCGAAGAGAAGTAGAGAGCAACTCCGTGTTCCAAACGAAGGTACACAAAAGAATCGCAGTAAAAAACGCAAAGCTTATAGAATTGCAGCGGTTGAAAAAGGAACCACGGCTATTCTCTTATTTTTGTAATTTGTTGGTCTGTTAGAAAACCATTTCTTGGGATAAACAATTATGTCTTAGAAGGATTATTTTCGCTCTTTTTTATAGTTTGCCAATTAAGAATATTTCTGTACTTTGTGTACACCAATACGCATCTAAATAAGCGGTGCGTTTTTCCTCCAACACAACTTGGTGAAAACTGTCCTACAAGTAGTTGACTTACTGTATTTTACTTGTATTTTCACCCTTTTTTAAAGTGGTTCAGTAACTAGCTTTTATTATGTTATCATAGCATTCTAAACGCTACTCACATACAAACACCGTTCATAGTGAATCAAAACAACAAACCTAAACACAATTATTTATATTACGGTACCAAAACTTCTGCTAGTGAGGTACAACGGCTTTTGGAGCACGCTATTCATACCAATGAGAAAGCGGAGGAAGAAGGCAAAAAAAAGTCGCCCATTTGTATTTGGGGAAAACACGGCATTGGGAAGACACAATTGGTAGAAGCACTGGCTCAGGAAAAGGGCTATCAATTTGCTTACATTGCCCCCGCGCAATTCGAGGAGATGGGAGATTTGGTAGGGATGCCGCGCATTATTGACGGCGTAACCAAATTTATTGCGCCTGACTGGGTACCGACAGAGGAAGGGCCAGGCATTTTACTCATCGACGATGCCAACCGCGCCGACGACCGCATTTTGCGGGGAATCATGCAGCTGTTGCAAAATTACGAGCTCATCAGCTGGAAACTGCCGCCTAAGTGGCAAATTATTCTTACTGCTAACCCTGACGGTGGCGACTATTCGGTTACTCCAATGGACGATGCGATGCTTACGCGTATGATGCACGTTACGATGGATTTTGATGTAAAAGAATGGGCTAAATGGGCAGAGGAAAACGATGTAGACCAGCGCGGAATTAACTTTGTACTCACCTACCCCGAAATGGTCACGGGTGAGCGCACCACGCCGCGTACTTTAGTACAATTTTTTCAATCCATTGCTACGATTGAGGATTTGAGCCAAGAGCTTGGTCTAATTCAAATGTTGGCGGATTCTTCGTTGGACTCCAATACCGTGGCGTCGTTCATGGCTTTTGTCAACAACAACCTCAGTAAATTGGTTACGCCCGAGCAAATTGTCAACACTACCAATTTCAAAAAGGATGTATTGGAACACCTCAAAGGGATTGTGATGAAAGGCACCTTACGCGTGGATATTTTAGCAACGCTCTGTACCCGTTTGGTCAACTACTTGGTCATCAACAATATCAAACCCAACAAAGAACAGTTGATTAACATCAAAGAATTCATCAAAATCGACTTTATCCCCAATGATATTCGCCTTTCTATGGCGCAGGATTTGGTCAGCTCGCAGTACTTGAAACCTATTATGGCCGATCCAGAAATTGGCAAGTTGCTGTTGAAGCGCATGTAGTCTTTTTTTTGATGGTAGAATGGTATAAAATAGAGCCTTGCAACTTTGGTTGTGGGGCTTTGTTTGTATACTAGAACGCTTAGACGGAAGATTATTATGATAAAAAAGCATCTCACCCCTCAACAAATCCAACACCTCCAACACCTACTCGGCAGTGCTTATGTCCACACGAGCCTAGAAAAGCGCCAACAATACGGCCGCGACCAAACCGAAGCGCTGGAATACCTGCCTGCGGTAGTGGTCTTGCCTGCCAATACCCAAGAAATTAGCGCTGTATTGCGCTGGTGTTACGAATCGGTTATTCCTATAACGCCCCGCGCTGCGGGAACGGGCTTAGCGGGTGGAGCGCTGCCTGTATACGGCGGGGTGCTGCTGTCGGTAGAGCGCTTGAATCAAGTGCTGGAGTTGGATTTAGAAAATTTGCAGGTGACGGTAGAGCCCAATGTGTTGACGCAGGAATTGCAGGAGTTGGTGCAGCAAAAAGGGTTGTATTATCCACCCGACCCTGCGAGTCGGGGCAGTTGCAGCATCGGCGGCAATGTGGCGACCAATGCAGGGGGCCCACGTGCGGTAAAATACGGTGTAGTGAAGGATTATGTGCTGAACTTGGAAGTCGTGCTGCCCACAGGAGCGGTTATTTGGACGGGAGTTAATACCTTGAAGAACTCCACAGGCTACAACTTGACGCAACTTTTAGTAGGCAGTGAAGGGACATTGGGCATTATTACTAAAATCGTACTTCGCTTGGTGCCTTACCCCAAACACCAACTGCTGCTGCTGGCCTCTTTTGGAAGCGTGGAAGCGGCTTGCAAAAGCGTGGCGGTTATTTTTCAAGCGGGGATAGTGCCGTCGGCGCTAGAATTTATGGAACGACGGGCGTTGGAACTGGCAACGAACTACGTGGGACAAGAAGCGCCCTTGCCACCTGAGGTACAAGCGCAATTGCTCATCGAGGTGGACGGCAACTACTTGGAAAGCTTGTATTTGGATTGTGAGCGCATAGATGAAATTTTGCAGCCGCTGGGTTGCTTAGAATTGTTGTTTGCTGAAGATGCCGCCACTAAGAACCGCCTTTGGACGCTGCGCCGCACCCTCAATCCTGCCGTAAAACACCACGCCAAAGCGGTAAAAAAAGCTGATACGGTAGTGCCACGCGCTGCGCTGCCTCTGTTGCTCTCGGGCATACATGCCATTGCTGAACAGCACCAACTTTCGGCAGTGAATTACGGCCATGCGGGCGATGGCAATGTACACGTCACGTTGATGCAAGAAACGCAAAGCGATGCCGAATGGCAACAGCGAATGACCCCCGCCATACAGGCTATTTTTGAGCTGGTCGCGGCATTGGGGGGCACTATTTCGGGCGAACACGGCATTGGTTGGATACAACGTCCTTATATGCCTTTGGTGTTTGGCCCTGTGGAACTGGCGCTGATGCAGCAAATCAAACAAGTTTTTGATCCCAAAGGGTTACTCAACCCTGCTAAATTATGGGAAGTCCCCATGCCATAGTCTCTAACAATCGACCGATTACTCGCCGTCCTTTATTTTCCAAGTCGTTCCTTGCTAGGCTTATCTAAAATTCGCTACCTTTGAATGTTTATTTTATACTCTTCAATGCCAAAATGATAAGGGTCAAGCTTTTAAGTATGGCACAGACTCTGTTCACTAATTTATAGTCACACCATATGAACGCTTCTTTTACTGTATTTATTTACGGCCTTTTATTGTTGGTAGGTCTTTCTTTTGGGTCTTGTAATTTATTCAAAAAGACCCCCAAACCCGATCCTGTAGATGCCAGCAAACTAGATCCCATCACGGCTAACAACAGCAAAAACGACACGAGTTCTACCTATATTCCCATTACAAAAATCGACGTAGAACCCGATCCCTTGCCCGACACCGTACGCTGGTGCGATACCATTCAACAAACAGAAAATATTCGCTTGGTCATTTGCTTTGAGCGCATTGGCAACACGGCGATCAAAGCCGATACGGTTGCGGTATTGGACTACCTGCCCAACCAACTTGTACAACCGACCAACTTGGACACGACTATACGCACCAAACTCGCCTATCGCGTGGTAGTTATGCTGCCTTTTATGAGTAAGCAGTTTGTACCTGCAGCCAGCCGCGAAATTCCTGGAAAATCCATTAAGGCGATTGAATTTTATGAAGGGGTAATGATGGCGTTGGATACGCTAAAAAAAGAAGGCGTTAATTTATTTGTAGAAGTCTACGATACCCAGCGCGACACCAATGTGGTGAAAAGTTTGCTTCAGACCCGTGCTTTGCAGGAGGCCGATTTGATTTTAGGGCCGTTGACCTCTAGTAACTTGTCTATTGTGGCCGAATTTGCCAAGACGTCTCAAAAGATTTTGGTTTCGCCGCTCAATTCGCGTTCTGATATTACAACCAACAATCCTTACTACCTGCAAATCAATCCCTCCTTCGATGTACACAGCCGCTACATGATCAACCATTTGGGCAAGATTCAACGTTTAGCGCGCTATAGAAGTCAAGAACCAGAAGTGCCCAACTACCTTATTTTGGCTTTGCAACAAGACTCTACTCGTGTACAGCAGTTGCAAGCAGAGTACGCTATTTATAAAAACAACTTCGATGCGGAGATTCCGACGCTTATTCGTGACAACAATACCATTAGTGTAGACGACATTAAACCCTTTTTACAAAAAGAGCGCTTAAACGTCTTTCAGAGAAGAGGGATTTGTGTACAATTCTTTGCGGGAAATTCAGAAATTGGTGGACAAAGTAGAACGCTACAAGGGCTACAGCATCGCTATTATGGGCATGGATCGCTGGCGCTATTACAGCCGTATTAACTTCGAGTATTACGAGTATTTGAACCTGCATTTTAGCAGTGAATTTTATGCGCCAAACAACGCCTATGTACGCGCTTTCAAACGCGATTACAAAGCAGTATATGGAATTGGCAGCCGAGAATTTGCCCTCAAAGGATTTGATGTTATGCTGTTTTGTGGGCGTATGTTGCAAAATTACGGCACCTCTTTTCAGGCACATCTTTGGAAAGAGAAAGCCAACTACCGCCACACTACTTTTGATTTGCAACCTGTGTACGAACCTAGAGGATCGTTGGACAATCCATTGAATCAGCAAAAACCACCCATCATTCGCCATTACATCAACCAGTACCTCAACGTTTTGGAATTTAAAAACTACGAGCTTAATCGCGCAGCAGCCTATTAAAACGCTATGAAGTATTATTGGATTTTTTTGTTGGGAATGGGGTACTGGGCCTGCACTTCTACTGCCCCTGATGCAAAGGAGCAAACGGTTGTTCAACCTTTGGTAGACAGCACCATAGCGGTTGATTTTTTTCAAGACAAAGCAACAGCGGGGCAGCGGGTTGCTTTTCTGCCGCTGCTGGACAGCAGTTATTACACGCAGCGCGATAGTTTTGTACAGGTTTTTCGGCGGCACTACCAAGTTCCTGCGGCGCATGCACTGTTGGGGCTGCAAACGACGCGTTTGTACGGCGCGCCCGATTCGCTGTTTTGGTTGCGTTTTGGCAACAGCCAACCTGCGCCCGATTGTAGCCACCCGATGTTGGAACAGCATTTTATTTTTGATCACAAAGGGCGTTTGCTGTATCAGAATTATGTGCAGCATGGGCAGTTTTTGGCCAATGCCATAGATTCTACGCCTATTTATGTGACGGTAGAACACGGTTGTGCGGGAACAGGGCGGCATTATGCCTATGTTTGGCAAGCAGGGCAATTGCTGGACGTGCTTAATCCGCTGTTTGAAAATACGCCGATAACCTTCGATGCACAGGAAGACAGCAGCGTTTTCCAAGGTGGGGCTTTGTTGCCTTTTGTGAAAGATGCAAACGGAGATGGCGCTGCGGATTTGGTGCTGAAGGGTGTTCGCTTGGATTTGTACAGCCGTTCAGGGAAGCGCTTTGGTGTACGCCGTCCTTACCGCCGCAAGCGCGTTGCTTATTATTTCTTATACCAACCTGCCAAAGAAATTTTTGTCTTTGCACCTAATTTTCGTTCTGTTGCGCGTTGATTAAGTTCCAAGCTTTTTCTAGCACGACATCGCGCTCCTTGATTAAATCCTCTAGGTCGGGCTCTACCTTGTAATAAGGCAACAGCCCTCTATTGGCCAAATTAGGGGT
>CAYUZF010000008.1:18933-33288 GCA_964449615.1 uncultured Aureispira sp. | reverse complement strand
GAATTTCTATTCTAATTTTAGAATGCGGTAAGGTAATGGTGGTGTGGCCGCCTGCAGCAAAGCCCTCTAAACGACTGCCCGTTTCGGTTCCAATACTGATAGCATTGGCGTAGTGTACGGCATATTGCGCCAATAGAGCAGCAGTGGAATACGTCCGCCCATCCGTCAACACATAAATTTGCCCTTTAAAATATAAGGCGTTGCGGTTGGGCAAAATACTCTCGACTAGGTAGCCGTTGGCGCGCTGCAAACTGCGGTAAGTCCCTTGCCGTTTTTCCAGCCATAAGTAAGGCAAAATAGCATCTACAAAGTCCTTATTACCGCCTTTGTTGCCCCGCAAATCTATAATCAAATCCTTGGTTTTATTTTTGCGCAAGCGCTTAAACAATTGTTCGTAAAAGCTAGCAGGGGTCTTGTCGTAGGCCGCCCAATCTTTGCTGTTGAAGTTGCGCAATGTAAGAATAGCGGTTTGGCCGTGAAAAGAGCAACTGTAGAGCGCTTCTAACCCTCTAGGGCGGCTGGGGCGCGGCAACTCGCGTTTGACCATCCATTGTGCCATTTCCGAATGAGACAGCGCCGCTATGGTTGTTGTTTCGGTGTGCGCTTGTCCATAAGGTCGGTATTTCAACACAAAAGAATCTGGCGTTTCTACAAACCAAAAATAACGCGCCGCAAATTCTTCTTGAAAAAACAACTGCTTGGAACTCTCGATGTACCCATCGGCTAGGGTATGGTCAAAAATTTGGCGGCGCACCGCACTGATAGAACGGCCATTGATACTCAACAATTCATCGCCGCGCTGCAAACTTTCTTCTTCACTCAAATTTGTCCAAATATATACCTGCTCCCCTACACTGCGCACAATTAGCGGCAACACCTCAAATTCTCCAGTTCCAAAACCTGTATAGAAAGCATCGTTGGCCTTGCCGATGTTGATGTGTCCTTCGTGTACGGCCTCTAGCACATAGTTGAGCTTTTGGTACCATTGCACTATAGTAAGTGGTCGTTGAAGCTGTGCTTTGACGGTTGCTAGGCGTTTTTCCCAGTCTTCTTTGGGGTGGTACACTTGCCAATTGGGTTGCCGTTTTTCCAGCTGCGTTTGCAAATAATCCAATTCTTGTTGCAACTCGGCGGGGTGGTATAATTGAAGCGGTTGCGCTACTGCCCACATTTGTAAAAGCAGCCAGCACCCAACCGTACAATACAAATAGTTCATAGGATTCGTTTGTTTAATTTGTTACTTGAACATGATAGGTCTTGGTAGTAGCTTTGGGGTGGACGGGAATACTGCTCATAGGCTCTTGTAGTGGCGGATGAATCCCCTCTATATCATACAATAATCTATCCATCATTTCTAAAATTGCGGGAGAAGTATTGTAAGAACGAAATTTGCCTTCGCTCTCCCATTCCATCCCTTGCCTCCTCCTTGCTATCTGATCCCAATAAAAACTAGACCTAGGAGGCTGCAAGGTAGAGGCGTAGGGTTGAGAAAAAGCCCCTACAAAAGTAACATCGTACAAAGCTCTCCAAAGGCTATCTTCCGCAGCGCCTTCCGCATTTTGCAAAGCAATCCAGTGGGTTTCAAATTCTTGTCGCGACCATTTTACAAAGCTACTGTCGGCTACAAGCATATTTTGCAGATACTCCAACGGGTACCTCTCTGTATCATTCTTCTTATAGAAACCTGCAATATCCTCCTGCAACTCCTTCCAAACCAAATAGGGATCTTGCGCCATTTTTTCCTGTTCGTAATAGTTCTCACTCATATATGGACGATAAAAAACTAAGCGGTGTAAGCCCGTTTTTAGAGGTTGAAAACTCAAAATGCCTTTGGCGGGGCCACCTACCATATCAGGCGGGGCAAAATGAAATTCTTGCCAATCCAACGAACGGATTTTTTGGGTATCTTGCTGGTGTATTTCCCAAGTATAATGGATGGGATTGACGCCATCGGCGAAGTCTACCACCAACAAAATCGGTTGTTGTAAAGTGCTGTGGACAGTATCATTTTCTACCAAAACAACGCCTGCTTCCAGTGCGCGTTCGTAAGCGGCTTCTACTTTTGTTTTACAAGCAGTTAGGCCTAAGTATAGGAGTGCCAATAGCACCCAGTAGTGTTGCTTTGCGATCATACAATTGTTATCGACTGATAAAATGACTTGGTTAACCTTACTAATTACGCTCCTCTAAAACGGGATTCCATTCAATCTTATTCTTGTCCAAATCTAGGGTGTGGAAAGCGTCTTGGTAAAATTCTTTTTTGATGCGTAGTTCGGGAGCATGGCTCCAATATTGGGGGGGCAAAACGAGGTGCAACTGGTAGCGCCCTTTGTTGTCGCTTTTCACAGTAGCCCCCAAGACTTGTACGGTTGCTTGCCGTATGGGTCGCCCTTTTGCATTGGTGATGCGCCCTCGAACAACTAAAGTGTGAAACTGAATGATGGAGGCCGTTGGTGCGGGAGTTCTATTGTTGCGTTCGTTGCTGGAGACCGTAGTGGCGTTGCGGGCAGTGCGCAACAGACGGTTGATAGAATCTTGGGCGTAGGTCCAATCTTGGTGGGCTTTGGCGTAACGTTTGCGCTCCCAGATGCCCCAACTGCTGAACACAACAATGCAAAACAGTGCTACAATGCTGGCATCGCGGTAGCGTTTGCGTTTTTTGCGGCGCTCGATTCGCTCGCGGCTGCGCGCTATAAAATCGGTTTGGTGGTCGCTCAACGACAACTGGTTTAGGTAGGGTTGTACAAACGCCAGTTCTTGGCGGCTCAACAAAATGCTTTTGGAGCGACAAAAATGTCGGTAGCGTTCCTCTACAAACTTTTTGGCCATAGCTCGGGCTTTGTCGTCTATAGAAGCCGCTTCGTATACTTTTCTTGCGATAATGTCATTTGCCAGTTCTACCTTCATGCTTATTCAAATTGAGTGTACGCTACCTAGAGAAAGCCGTTTTACGAACGCTACCAACTTAAATTATATTGTTATCCATACAACAATAAAAAGCAATCGGTAGGCCACTAAAACGGTACTTCTTAGGACAATTCTCTAAGGATCCGCATCTCCTTAAAGCGTCTAATACAGTAGTCAACTACATTGGCGTCAATATTTTTAGATTGTTTCAACCGTTTTTTTATTTGCTCTACGTCCTCGGCTTGCTTGGTGCCTGTATCGGTGACCAGTTCAAATAAAATATTCATGGGTACAGCGCCGTCAATTCCCTTGTATTGTTCGGTCAATTCTCGTACTAGAATATCTAGTTGCTCATCTAAGAATTGCGACATCACATCTTCCAAATTACCTGTTTCATCAATCAATGCCCTGTCAAAGACTACCTGTTTGCGCGTGGGGTCTTCGTCCATGCGTTCTAGATCCATTCGATACAAACGATCGAGGTAAACTTGCAAGTTGGCTAAGTCAATTTCGCCACTTTTATCGCGCAAGCGCTTGATTATGAGTTCTGCAATTTGCTCGTCGTCCCCTGCCAAATCAATGTTGAATTCGCGTGCTGTTCCCTCTATAACGTTTTTTAAGTTCTTGCTGTTCATTTTTTCTACCCTAAGTCGATTGTCAAAGAGGTAGGGAATCGTGTCTTCGTATTCCGACAAATGCGCAATGTACTCCTCTCTCATCGAAATAAGCACCTTGCACTGTACATCCGACTCCAACAACTGATAAATATCTTCAAAAAAATCTTCTTGCTCTTCTTTATTTCCTAGAATAAAAATTTCTTCAAATTGGTCAAAAATCAAATAAATTGGCTTGAAGTAATCCATATACAAGGACTGCATCCGCTTGATTAAAGGAGCGTCTACGGGCAACTTGGTAATGGCGTGTTCTTGCAGTTGCTCCCGTAAGGCCACCAATATATTGTCCTTGCGGCGAATGAAAATTGGATGCCAATCGGTGGACTCAAATTGATTGCCCAAACCGCAATTGATCAGACTTGTTTTGCCCGTACCTGAGGCACCATAGAGCAATACCAAGTTGGTTTCTCTAATTCTATCGTAGAGTTCATAGGTTTCTTGCGTTCGGCCAAAGAAAATATCTTTATCGCCTTTGTCGTACGCATCTAAAAACTTGAACGGACTTTTTACTTGTTTCGGCATAGTGTACAATATTTAATATAACGCTATTTTCTGGAAACTCCTAATCAACAGGCTATTATATTAATAACTAAAACGATATTTTCTTAATGACCCGAAAGGTCTTGTTCTAAAATTTCAAACTGCCTTTTCAACACGGCATACGGATTGATTACTTCTGCGGTAGTGGTGGTGCGTCGTCGTCGTCGAGAAGAGCGCCGTCTATTGCGGGTTCCCAATTCCTCCACATCTGTCCCCGCCTTGAAAGAGCCGTCTATTGAAAACTGGTCGCTCGGGCGCTCTTGGGCCGTGTAAATATTGTGAAAAGTAGCGTAATACTGGTAATCTCGATCAGGCGCGTCCCCTTCCTCGCGGTGCGCGTACATGTACAACTGTTGTTGGGTTGCCCGGTCTTCCGTCAATCCATCCCTAAAGGCATTTTTATCAATAATAAAAGGCGACAAATTGAGAAAAGCCGTCGGATCTTGTAAGTCTTCTGTTAGAATAACCGAGGCGTTGTTGGTGAAGGTCTTATAAATTTTAGACTTCATGCGCGTACTGCCTTCGCTTACCGCAATATCCCCCACATTCACATTAAGGCGACTTATAAAGTGGTTAAACTCTGTTTCTATATTTCTGTAATTGACCACGTGGATGTCGCGCACCGTTACCAAATCGTAACGAATCAAAAAAGCCAACCCGTACAACAAGGTTGACAAATGATCTTCTCCCTGCACGCATTTCTCGGTCGTTCTAGCTTCCAATACATCGGTATCGCCATTTTGAATGGCAGCGCGCAACGACTCCATGTACAGATAAGAATCGTACAATTCGCCGTGTTCGTCAAACTCCTCAGCAAGGTCTGCAAAATCCGCAATATTGGGTGCTATGTTGGCCTGCTTAAGTAGTTTTATAGCCTCAATAAAATTTCTAAAGTAATCGAAGCTTCCAAATTGTTTTTTGTTAATATGGAGCATATCAATTAGATAACTCTTGGTGTGGAACGTATTGGCGCGCTTCTCGTCCCAAATTTGAGACATGATGATGTAGAATAGAAACTGGCTGGTTACGACATACACACTGACCAATTGTTCGATTCGACGCATAGAAGGTGTGTTCATATCGCCATCGTTGGCGACCAACAGACGTATTTGCGTACCAATGGGCCAGGGAAAATTCTGAATAATTTGCAGCAGGACTTTTCTCGGTTCCAAGCCGTCGCCGTCTTCGTTTTGCACCAGTGCTTCCAATTCGGGTTTGACATCAATCATTCCCCAAATCACTTCTTCTATATATTTGTTGACTTTAAAATCTACGAGTTTGTCGCTGTCTACCGCTTTTATATTAGCGAGCGTACTAACATTTTCTAAGGGCAGTTCCCATTGCAGCACTTCTTCGGCGTCTTTATTGACGTACAGGCCCCAGGGCATCAGCTCTGGGTTGCCTTGCACGGGAGTTTGACCATAGCGTACAATGGTCGCATCAAAGGTGCCGCCGTACACAAATTTCATATTGGAAACAGCGCGCTCAAAAGCCGAACGAATGCTGTGCCCATTGGAGAGCGAGCGGTAAAAATTTTCGGCAAATACCACGGCTTTTTCATCGTCGATCTTGACGGCCGTGGCAATGACGGCCTTCACGCCTTGTGCGAGGAGTTCGTCTACTTGTGGTTGGGTAGCACAGCCATTGAGAAACACTAAGCGCAGGTTGGGCAGCCGACCCAGCATTTCGGCTAGTCCCGTAGCGTTGCCATCGCCCCCCTCCAAACGCAGGCTTTCCCCATCGGCATGGCCGCCGTAGTGGAACAGCACCACCCGATTCCCAAAGCGTTCGAGCATGGTGATGACGTTTTCAGCGGTCGTGCGGTCTTCTTTGTATATTTCTATCGCTCCCTTGTCGTGTAGTGTACTTAGAATATAGTTGAGTTTATTGCTCTCCTCTTTCAAGTGCGCTAGATAGGCATCCTGCTGGTTGGCAAAAGTCAGCGATAAGACAGGACGTTCTGGCATATATTGGTTTGTTTTTTCTTTTTAAGATTCTATTTTCCCTTATTATTAAAATGGTACAAATAGAATGTAGTTTTAAGGTCGATTCAATCGGTTGTTGGCTTGCTCTACCCATTTCTTATCATGGATCACAGAAGCGGGAAAATCCAACGCGGCGCTTAAGATATTAATAAAAGCATCGTCAAACAAGCTAATCTGTTCATACGTATAAATACCCATTTGGTTGAGCTGTTGCTCCATAAAGTTACCGATACCATCGATTTCTTGCAACGCATCGCGCTCTTCGGGAGTAGCTTTTGGAATGCGCTCGCCCAGTTCTTGGGTAACCAAAGCTTCGAGGCGACGATGCTCCGAAAATTCTTCCAAGTTGTACATCGTTTCCTCATATTTTTTATCGGCCAGCAATTGGGCGGCCTCAATAGGTGCGTACAATCCAGGTTGTTGAAGCGCTGTTTGCGCCATTTCGTCGACTTCTGCCAAGTGGCTTTCTTCCGCATCCGAAAGAGTGATCGTTTCTTTGGTACTCTCCAATCCACGTGTGTTGGGCACTTCATCTAGTTTGGCCAGCTCTATTTCTAACAACTCTTTTTGTTCTACTAAATTGCCTTCCACAATTTCTTTGTTGTAAAAAGCAGAATCTTCCATTAGTTCGGCGGTACCTATTAACCGCTCTTGCAGCAGCTCTTCGGCGCTCAACTGTTGTATTTTTTCGGGCAGTGGCACCAATACCTCTTCGTGCATGTTCTCATAAAACCCTTGGCGTTCCATTGCCAATTCAGCTTGAGCCAAACTGCGCGACAAAGCTTCCTCTTCTTCTTCCTCTAATTCAATTGTCGTTTCTTCCTGTTCTGCTTCCAAGACTTCCATTTCTTTTAGCGCTTGTACCAATTGTTGTGGATCTTCTACCAATTCCTCTTCTGTATAATCTACAAAAAAACCGTTGTTGTTTAAACTTTCCTCGGCTTCGATGTACAAATCTACCAAAAGCGGCTCAATGGCTGTTTGGTCGGCTTGGTCTTCTTCTTCTTGTGCCAAATAAGGCGCTAGGCGCTGCATCAACTCTGTATTTTCTTCCTCTAAAGATTTGAGGTGTGCTTTGATATCTAGAACTTGTTGGCGCAGCTCTTCGTCGGTGCTGTTTCCAACGACCTGCTGGTCTTCCAACTGCTGAAGGAGTTGTTTTAGTTCCTTGCGCTGCTCCAAAGCGGCAGCTAAATCACTTTCTAAGCGCTCGTTTTTATGTTGCCAAGTTTGTTGCTGTTGTTTTAATTCGGCTAGGGCGCGTTGTGCTTGGTCTTCTTCTCGTTGGCTTTTGCGGTATTGCTGTTGCAATTGGGCGCGCTCTTGCTCCACCTCTTCTACCAAATCTTTAAGGTCTTCTAGCTTTTGCTTAAATCCTTCGTTGGCCTTAGCGGCCTTTTGATATTGATCCAATAAGCGTTCATTCGCTTGTTTGTAATTTCTAGCTTGAGCTTTGTGCGCCTCCAATTCCTCTTTTAAATATTGAATTTCGCGCAGCTGTCTTCCTACCGTACTTTCTTGCTCTTTGAGTTTTGTAGTGGTCATTTGCCAGTCTTCCTGCACGCGTTTGTATTGTGCGTTGATGGCGGTGAACCGCTCCGATAGGTCTTTGTGGTCGCGGGCAAGCAGTTCATTTTCCTTGCGGGCGCGTTCTAGTTCTTGATTCAAACGCCGTTTGACGGGCCAATAAGCCAATAAAGCCAATGTCAGCATTCCCAATAAAAAAGAGAAGCCGACAATAATCCAAAAAGCAATATCTGCGGCTCGATTTCCGCTAAATAATTCTGCGAGCACCTCGTTCATAGTGTGTTGTTCGTTTGGTTGCTGTTGTTATAATAATATGTTTACTAGTGGCAACAACTGTGCGTATAGAGAGCTGTCTAAACTAAGAAAATAATTG
Organism: uncultured Aureispira sp.; assembly: GCA_964449615.1. Lineage (GTDB taxonomy): Bacteria > Bacteroidota > Bacteroidia > Chitinophagales > Saprospiraceae > Aureispira. The sequence goes on along the minus strand of CAYUZF010000008.1, from coordinate 25,282 downwards.
CTAATACTAAAATTCTATGCCCAACAATGAAGTTGTCCGAGCAGTGTTTGTAGTAAACCCTTAACGACGCTCTTGTACGCTGCCGCCTTCGCGCACTAATATATTCACCCGCCGATTTTTGGCCATCGCTTCGGTGTCAAATCGGCCCTGTTCATCGTGGTCTATTACCAAAGGATCGGTTTCCCCTTTGGATTTTGTTTCTATAGGTACGTCAATGTTGCGGGCTTTCAGATATGCTTTTACCGACTGGGCGCGGCGCAAGCCCAATTTTTGGTTGTACGCCTCCCCTCCTTTGCTATCCGTATGTCCAATAATCAACAAATAATCGTCTGGATTGCGTTCAAAGTATTGCTGCAAAGAATCTACGTAGACGCCAAAGGAGCCACTTGGCTCAAACACCCCTGAATTGTAGTCAAATTTTGCTCCCTTGCTGTCGTAGGTAATGTCTTTGACCGATACTTTTATCTGTTCCAAAAAAGCGGTGTCTTCGGCAGTAGCTGCGATGTCGCTGGGTGCATAGCCCAACACTTCAAAGGCCAAAGGCGTTGTAACTGGATTTTGATCCGTCAAGGCAGCGCGCGCCTCCAAGCGAGTAGCGGGTACGTTGTATTCTTCTATTAATTTGTCAATAATAGTTTGCGCACGCGCCAAGCCCAAATTGTTGTATAAATTGCTCCCTGCTACCGCTTCTACCTCTGCCTGTGTTTGGTAGCCCGTTACCTGCAACCGAATGCTGGGGTCGGGGTGTTCGCGCAAAAACGTAGCGACCAAACCCAAAAATTTCTCATTGCCATCCACATAAGTATACGCATGGCTGGCATAATCAAAATAAAACTGCGGATAATCGTTGAGCAATACTTCTTCCCCTGCCGTCAGATCCAGTGTTCTAGGCAAACTGTCCAGAAAACTGGAATCTACTTCGGGTGCAGGTGGCTCGCAATCGCCTTTGATGGTACAGACGTAGTAGCGCCGCGCCAGGCCTGTCCAGACAACAAAAATACATAGTCCGATAAAAAAGCGTAGCATAACAATTGGGTTGTGTGTAATGTGGATGGACTAATATAGGGCTTTTTTTTGATCTCAAGCCTACTCCCCCACGACCACAGATTTTAAGTTAACAAAGGTACGCACACCTTCGCGCCCCAATTCACGGCCAACCCCTGAATCTTTAACGCCACCGAAAGGTACGCGAGGGTCAGAGCTCATCATTTTATTGATGCATACGGCTCCTACCTCCAAACGCAAGGCTACGTCGCGTGCAGCCGCTTCGTCCTCTGAAAAAACAGTCCCTGCCAACCCAAATACCGAATCGTTGGCCAGCGCTACGGCTTCGTCTGCGTCTTTTACCGTAAAAAAGGCCGCGACAGGGCCAAACAATTCTTCTTCGTAAGCAGGCATTCCTTTCTTTACATTGGTCAATAACATAGGCTGAAAATAGTTGGTGCCGACTTTATGACCGCCGTCTACTTCTACTTTGGCACCCAGCTCTATGGATTTGTCTACCTGCCGCTGTAGGCCTTCGGCCAAGTCCATGCGCGCCAAGACGCTTACATTGGTTGTTTTTTTGTTGGGGTCACCAACAACGAGTTGCCGCATTTCTTTTTTGACCAAGCGCAAGAATTCTGCTGCTACGGGTGCTTCTACGATGAAGCGTTTGGCAGAGATGCAAGTTTGTCCAGAATTGTGCATGCGCGATTGCACCGCAATTTTAGCGGCTTTTGGTAGGTCGGCATCTTTTAGTACCACAAAAGGATCAGAGCCTCCCAATTCTAAAACCGAAGTTTTGAGGTTTTTGCCTGCTAGGCGTCCGATTATTTTACCTACCCCTACACTGCCCGTTAACGCCACGCCACGCACCGTTGGTGTCTCCAATATTTTTTCTACTTGGTTATTGTTGGGAATAATGTGCTGAAAACTATGCTCTGGAAAACCTGCTTCGTTGAAGATGTCTTCTATTACTTTGGCGCAGCCCAGTACATTAGAGGCGTGTTTGAGGAGGGTAACGTTTCCAGCCATGAGTGCGGGCGCTGCAAAACGGAAAACTTGCCAGAAAGGAAAATTCCAGGGCATCACTTGTAGGATGGTTCCTAAAGGCTGGTAATAAATAGTAGTAGATTTGTGGTCGGTAGCAATGTGTTCTGGTTGTAAAAAGCGGCCTGCATTGTCGGCGTAGTATTCACAGACCCAAGCGCATTTTTCGGCTTCGGCAACCCCCTGGCTATGTAGTTTTCCCATCTCATCGGTCATAAGTTGGGCATACTGCTGGCTATTTTTGCGTAAGATTTGGGCAGCTCTTTTAAAATACTGTCCCCGCTCTTCAAAGTTCTTTTTGTGCCATGTTTCAAACGCTTTATCTGCACGCTGCATTTTTTGGGCGATACTTTCCCAAGTTTCCTCTTCGTGTTCGGCAATAATTTTATTGGTCAATGGGTTGATAGAGTAGTTGATTGTTTTGCTGCTGCGAACCATAATTTGTGGATAGTTTAAAATAGCGTTGTTTAATCGTTGTTCAAAAGGCATTGTTCTTTATAAGAGTGACCATAGAGAATAAATCATCCAACAACCCATAAAGAAAATTGTTTGCACCGATAGGGTGTTGGCAGACGGCTTCACTTACTGCAAAAGCAGTATTGCCCGTGTTCTTCAACCACAACCCGTATAAAATCAGTTTCTATACATCTTATTTTTAGAATAGGGCATTGCTGGTATGATTTTTTCGGTCAACCTACAAACCGCTCGATTCCCCCTCTTTCCACCTTATTTAATTTTTAACGTTGCTCATTTTTTGTATAGGCACGGTCTTATTTTCTATTTTTTTTGGAACAAATTTACAGAAGATGTTGTTTTGTGGGCTAAGTCAATTATTTACGCTCGAAAGTGTGTATCTTTGAAGAATAAATCGTTAATTTACAGTGTAGAACCTCTTTGATAGTCATGTAGATAGCTCGATGAATTCCGTTAGTGTCACCATAAACAGCTTTCGTTTTTAACTAGTAAACGCTGGGTTATCTTATCATTCATAAAACAAAATTACAACATGAATAGTACCATCAACTTTTTATTTCTGAGTCTAATGCTCTTTGTATCGTTGTTAGCTGGCTCTTGTGGCGATGCAACAACTACTTCTAGCGATTTGACTCCTGCTCCTGCTCCTACTTCAGAAGAAGTGGAAGAAATTAATACGAGGGGTACTCAACAACAAGTAGCCATTAAAGAATACCACTACAAAACGCTAGCGGCATTTAACAAAGGGCAAGCTGAATTCTCGCTAAATGATCTAGCAGCTCTGGCGGGCAAGCAAATCAATTTAGTAGTACTTTACGAAGCACGTGCGCCCTGGGCTGAGATTTTTAACGAAGGGCGATTTAATACAACAGGAGACGATAATCTAAATGGATTAATGGCTGCTTATAATTTGGAGATCGTTAAACAATTTGCCAAGGTTTGGTATTGGAGCCTAGTAACCTACTGGCTGATCCTGTAGAGGCGGCCAAAGAATTGTCCATGATAGACCACGTTTTGATGGTAGAAGTAAAGGAGGTTCCACAAGAAGAAGAAGTGGACGCAACGACTGCGGGTGTAGAGTAATTACATCGACTGGATGAACGGTATAAAAATGCTCATCTATGGTAGAAAGTAGATGAGCATTTTTTATACCGCCTACTCATCGTAACGGTTTCTAGATGCGTTTCCATATAATCTTGAAACTTATTTTATTCTGGCTCGAACATTATTGACTAATGCGTTGTTACCTATTGTAACCATTAATTCTCTGTGAAAAGTTAGCATTTTACAAAAAAGAAACTAAACAGACAAACTCCATGTGGCCCCAATAACTGTCCAATACTTTGCAGTTACTTTAAAACGATCCACGAATGAAAATTACAATATATTATACCATTATTGCCTGCTGCACTTGTTTGTTGCTCGCCTCTTGCAGCAACAAAGAGTCAACTATTATAAAAGCTCCAAGCCTAGATGCAGCGGCTTTGACAAACACCCGTGCTGCTAAGAAGAAAGTAGCCGCAGAGGCTTACTATTATCGCACGCTTGCTTCTTTTGTCAATGGCTCCGTGACTATATCTGACATGGATAAATATGCACCTGTGGTAGAAGAAGTTAACTTAGTGGTGTTGTACGAAGCAACCGCCCCTTGGGCCGAATTATTAGAAGCAGGTCTACCACAAGCAACAGGCAACAGCCACTTGAACGGGCTGATAGAGTCTTACCAGTTGGAGATTATCAAGCAATTCTCTATTGATCAAAACAACAAAGGTCTGGTCTTACAAGCTGCTGAGTCTTTGAACGACCCTATCGAGACTGCACGCCGTCTTTCTTTGATAGAACATGTATTGATGGTCAACATCAAAGAAGTACCTGCTTATGAGGCGCTTTCTGTTAAGCATGAAGACAAATAATCGCTTGCTCCTTTTTCCCCAAAATAGGTTTTCAATAACAATTTCTTCACCGCACTTTAGTTAAAAGTGCGGTGAAGAAATTGTTATTTTAAAATATAGCTTCTTCTAAAGTTGCTCCTTGTTATTCTTTATTGTACATTTATACAAACAAAAATGGGTAGCTGATAAGTGCGCTGCCTTGTTGTACTTTATTTAATTTATTACTAGTATCATCTAGAACTCACTTATACCTACCTTTCTTTTCCTCAAACAGTCCTCGTAACTATACCGATTGCTATACCAGTTGGCAACTTTGTTAAAAGTTGTACGCCTTAACAGTTTTTCTATCTATAAACAATTAATCAAATAGTTGTTTCGAAGGGCAAAATGTGGCGAATTGTCCACCACTCCGATCAAAGCTTACTACTAATTACCTAAGGAACAAAATTTGTTAAATCCTACTGTTGAGACAGCATATTCTATGCTTGTAACAACTAATCCTTGTAGTAGCCGATACACGGGTAGCCCCCCCCCTATCTTGTTCTTAAAAATGTCCTACTTTACACAGATTAAAGTTACTGTGTGTATTAGATATCAACACGGATAGCCTTGTAGAAAAAAGTACCACCTTTATATCTATACGATTCTATTTGTAGTAATGTCTATTTGACTAGTTCTCATTTTTTATCACCACTTCACTTTTTTTTATATGTATCAAGTAGACTATTATATCCCGCTAAATGTAGAAGTTCTAGAGGCTACGTTCACTAATAAAGGCAATAGTTTGTACTCTATTGTTCAAAAAAGTTCCGTCTTATTAGTATTTCTGCGTCACTTCGGTTGTCCTTTTTGTAGGGAGACTCTGGATGATTTGGCGAAAGCCAGACCTAATTTGTCCGCACAAGGTGTTAAACTTGTGTTCATTCATCTCACAGAAGACGCCTACGGCGACCGCTATCTTCAACAATATAATTTAGGTAAAGAGGAGCACATATCTGACCCCGACATGAGTCTTTATGAGTATTTCGGCTTGCAAAGAGGAGGTTTTCAACAATTGTACAATTTGAAAGTTTGGTCGCGCATTGTAGACATCCAGCACATTTACGGTGCGCAAACGAACAAAGTGTTGGGCAGTGTTCGACAGATGTCAGGCGTCTTTTTTATTGAAAATGGAAAGATTGTAAATGCTTACATTCACAAAACGGCGGCAGATCGCCCAGATTATTTGCAATTTTGTCAAAAAAGTAGGAGCAGATCCTCTTATTAACGCTGATGTTTGTATTTTAATTTTCTCTACCTTTCTTTGGTAGAGCGTCCAAGTTTAGACGTGTCCATAGGTCTTGTACGGTTCTTATAATTTCCTCTCTTCTATGTTAGAACAACTCTACCAGCTGATAGAACGCCACATTGCTTTGAGTAGACAGGATAAGGCACTTTTTGCTCAGGCTTTTGAACCAATAACGGTTTCTACTGGAACAACCCTGGAACAATTTGGCAAGACACCTTACCACTTATACTTAGTTAATCAGGGTATTGTACGTTCTTTTTATTATGATACAAAAGGACACGAAGCCAACACACAATTGGCAGGTAACGGCCAGTGGATAACTTCTTTCTTAGATTTTGTACACCAATTGCCTGCACGCGAAGAAATACAAAGCTTAACGGATAGCCATTTGCTTCGTATTGCACATCCTAACATGCGACAATTGATTGATCAAAATGAACGCTTTAGGACATTTAGCTTGGTAATTTTTGAACAAGCGATACAAAACGCTCAAACGCGTGCCAATGACTTGGCTAATTTGACTGCGGAGCAGCGTTATCGCAAATGGCTAAAGCATTCCGCTGATTGGATTTCTACGGTTCCTGTACGGCATGTTGCGTCTTACTTAGGTATAAAACCAGAGAGCTTGAGCAGAATAAGAAAGAAAATATAATATTAATTATTA
>CAYUZF010000008.1:4659-18923 GCA_964449615.1 uncultured Aureispira sp. | reverse complement strand
AACTAAAGTCTCTATTTTTACTGGCTCCAATCAACTACTCTTAGTTTATAGCTGGCTATCCGCCCCTTAATCAACCCTTTCCTTATACGCTTTAAGTTTTTACTAACGATTTTCTCTAAACATTTTGTCTAGGTTCCTGTTTTATATTATGTACCATTTACTATAACACACACTTAAAAATTAAAAACAAACATGGAAAACCATAATAAGGAGCAAGCAGTAAATCAGTTGAATCAGTTGTTGACTAAGAATTACGATGCAGAAGCAGGTTATAAAGATGCTGCTGAAAACGTAGAAGATCCTCAATTGAAGAACTTTTTTCAACAAGCCGCACAACAACGCTATGATTTTGGACATAAGATCAAAAGTGAAATCAAGCAATTGGGTGGTGCCCCAGAAAAAGGAACCAGCGTAAAAGGTGATTTGCACCGTGCTTGGATTGACCTTAAATCAGCCGTAGCTGGGCAGAACAGCGTAGCCGTATTGAACGAATGCGAGCGCGGTGAAACCGCTGCCATTGAAGATTACAAAGAGGCTTTGAACTCTTCTGAATTGCCGACTAGTTGCCAATCTATCATTCAAAACCAATTGAATGAAATTCAAGGTAAAGTACGCCACATTACAGAATTGAAAGATCAATACGGTAAATAAAAATAAGGTAAAATTTTCAGCTCATTCTAATAGCTACTAGTTATTTGTTTGGAATAGTGTGCAAGCGTCTTCGGATGTTTGCACACTTTTTTTTGATGAGCTAACATTTGTTAGTTCTGTTGTAGATGTCTGCCGCTATCTTTGTATAAGAATTATTGGTAGCATTTTTACAACAAATGAATTATGGAAACTCTTGTAGGTGTGTTGAAGTTATTTCCCAGTGGTTATGCACAGGCTCTCTTAATGAATGCAGGTTTGTTGACACTAGTCTATTGGCTTGTATGGAAAAAATTTGCCCCGCGGTTGCGCGCTTGGCGTATACAAACGAAGCAGCGGTTTAACGATGTTCAATTACGCCGCGAACTTAAAAACGCTCTTTTTACCCTGTCGGTTGGTGCGTTGTTTAGCAGCTTAGTCATCTACAGCAGTACGCAGGGGTACACTAAAATTTATACCGATTTTTGGGAACACCCTTACTGGAGCATAGGCTGTTTTTTTGTTTTGTTGTTCATCGACGACACTTGGTTTTATTGGATTCATCGTTTACTGCACCATCCTAAACTCTACCGCCTTGTTCATGAGGAACACCACAAAAGTGTTGATGTCAATCCCTTTACTACGCTTTCTTTCCATGTTGCCGAACCGTTTTTACTCTCTCTTTGGATCATTCCTGTTGCATTTTTCTTTCCTGTCTACGCACCTGCTCTAGGATTGTTACAATTATGGGGCTTTTTAGATAATCTTAAATCCCACTTGGGTTATGAGTTGTATCCACGCTGGTGGAACCGCAGTTGGCTGGGTTTCCTAACTTCTAGCACTTACCACAACTTACACCACAGCCACTTCAATGGCAATTACGGCGTACACTTCCGCTTTTGGGATCGGTTGCTGGGAACAGAGTTCCCCCAGTATGAAACTACTTACGAGGCAATAAAGGCGCGCCACTTGAACAGCCCTTTCGCGTCTACAGATCCCAACTCTGATTAACCAATTCCTCTACTCCTAAACATCTTTTTTTACTACTCTACTGCTCATTCGGACAACTACTTGGTAAAAGGGTACTGACTTTTATTGGGCTCTTCTGTACTGTGCCATCCATAATCTCTCCCCCCTAAAATAGCTATTTTAGCGCTGCAAAAAACACAGTGCCATCCCGCCCCTGTCCCCTCATCACTGCCCCCTCTTACACCATACAGCTGCTCTCAACACATTTCAACGCTCGACGCTAACCAAAAACAAATCAATATCTGCGGCATGCATCTCCCCCCCTAAAATAGCTATTTTAGCGCTGCCTTATACCTTTTGTTTTGCAGCTGCTGATTGGACATAGACATCCAGTTCTTTCTTGGCCTCTACCCACAACGTATCGCGCTTATCCTTTAAAAAAAATCCAAAATGATTGATCATTTTACCCCCAAATTCTGAAGGTTCTATTTTACGAAAACGCACTTCATAGCAGCCAGTTACATACCGCCAAAAACCGCGGGTATTAGCGGCATTAGAAATATCGTCATCGGTTGTCCAAAAAATAGACATGGGAAAAGGAATAGCCTCATAGCGGCGGGTAGGAACAGTTACATGAGCGAAAGTAGGATCAAAGAAGTAAGCCTCGCGCCGACACCAAGCTCGCCATTCTAGCACCACATTCTTCGGTAAATTTTCCATCAACCCAAAAGGCTTGGCCCTTACATACCCCCACAGCAGCGTACTCAGTGGAGCGAAAAAATAAAAGAAAAAAAGGTAAAGCAGTCGGTAACGCCAAGTCATATTACCAAAATAACCTGTTGAGACCGCAAAACCTACCATCCCTTTGTAAGCCGACAAATCTGTTGCAAAAGCCATCTGTTGCCCTCCTACGCTGTGTCCAAATAGCAACAGGGGCAAATCGGTATACCGTTTTATCAAAAAGCGTTGAATAGCAGGCATATCCTTCATGCCATAATCCCTGTACTTATAATAACAGCCGCGCATCCGCAAAGGAGCAGAAGCACCACTGCCACGATAATCCCACAAACAACAGATGTACCCCTGTTCGGCCAGATAAGTTAAGAAAGGCAAATAAAATTCCTTTTTAGCAGCCGTACCCCCATTGAACTGTACCACAGCTTTAGGTATCTGGGGGATCAACAAAATCCCGCGCAGCACAACACCATCTTCGCAACGGGTCTCAAATCTTTCTTGTTCTATCATAATTACATTTTAAAATGAGTAACAGATTATACTAAACGTTCAGTATGCAAATGAAGCAAAAAAACTACAGTTTCGCGATGGCTCGGTTTATAGCTTTGTGTAACAATTGGCTGTCTTGATAAAGTTGCATAAAAATAATAGAACCCTCCATGTCTGCCATAATTTGCTGTACCAATTCCGTAGCTTCCTCTTTAGAATAATGCGCTTCAAAAATATGTATAAAAGCCATTTTCCAGGCTTCGAAAAAGGCTAGAATCGCAGCTTTAAAGGTTTCTTCTACTTGAATCGTTTCTAAAATAGTGTTGGCAAAGAAACAACCTCCTTCTTCTGCTGTAAACATCTTGAAAATTTTCTGAGCCATCAACTCTAGCTTTTCGCCGCTCTCTAAATCCCCTCGATAAGCAATAGAAAACACCCGCTCTTGAAAAAGAGCAGCCGTTCCTTCTAAGGATTTGAGCATTACATCTGCCTTGCTAGAAAAATGATGGTAGAAAGCACCTTTTGTTAAACCCGATTCTTTTGCTAAATCGCTCATGTTGGTACGATAATAGCCCTTTTTTCTAAATACACGAATACTGTTGCGCAGCAACTCTTGTTTACTAATTTTCTGTAGTGGCATATACTGAACGTTTGGTAGGTAAAACTACTACTTGTTAATGAATGTTTAGTAATGGGGCACTAATTTTTTTTTACGCTCGTTCAAATAAAACAAATTCCCTACTTGTTCGTATATTGATTAATTAGCCCATTCATGTGCTAGCCTTTATTTTAACAACAACTTATCTTTGCTTATGTATCGTCTCCTCCTTGTCAGTACTCTATGTTATTTTTTTGGAATTACTAATGCTCTCGGGCAGGAAAAAGGCTGCATTGAGGGCAACTGCGAAAACGGTTGGGGCGTGTACAATTATTACATAGGAAAAGTGTATCAAGGGCGTTACGAAGGTAATTTCTCGAATGGTAAAAGACAAGGAAAAGGCAAGTTCGTAGATACCAACGGGGGAATTTATGAGGGAAACTGGCAGGGTGGCCAACCGCATGGTTTGGGGGCGAGGGTCGACAAAGACGGTCAAGTCACTTCAGGAATGTGGGCAGCAGGCAAATTGGTTAAGCGTCAGAAAGAAAAAATATTATTGAACTGCCTTGTAGGTGATTGTAAAGAGGGCTATGGAAAATCTAAGGATGGCAAAGGGAACTTGTATACGGGAAATTTTGAGAACGGACAATACAGCGGTTATGGGGAGATGCGTTACCAGAACGGTGATCGTTACAAAGGCCACTGGAAGCATGGCGTATTAGATGGACAAGGCTCCTACTTTTTCAGCAACGGCCATGTCAATACGGGTAATTTTTCTGAAGGCAAATACTCCCACAATAAAATGAAAATCTGGGCAGTTGTGATCGGTATTGCCGACTATTCTAAAGCTCCCAAACTCAATTACACAACTAGAGACGCGCAACGCGTTTATGCCTTTCTGCGCAGTGTAGAGGGCGGCGCCGTCCCAGAAGATCAAATAAAGCTGCTACTGGACGAGGAAGCGACGGCTTTCAACATTATGAATACAACGGCTGATCTTTACGAACAGGCCGATACCAATGATTTAATTATTTTTTACTTTGCTGGACACGGCAAAAATGGGGCGTTTCTTCCGTTTGATTACGATGGAACCAGCGCCCACCTGTTGCACCACGGCTTGGTCAACTCTCTGCTAAAAGACAGTCCTGCTAAATACAAATTATGTGCTGTAGATGCTTGTCACTCAGGTAGTTTTGACATTAATACGGTTATTTCTTATAAAGAATACATAGAGCGTCAAAAAAATAGCGAGCAATTGGAGGGTGCCATTGGAATGACGCGTTCTACCAAAAATGTACGCGACCGCATCAAAAATTATTACCGCAGTTTTGAGGGCGTCAAAGGTGGCTTGGCGGTGATCATGTCTTCTGCCTCTGAAGAAATTTCTTTGGAAGCAAATAAACTACAACAGGGTGTTTTTAGTTATTACTTTATTCAAGCCATGAAAGGCGCTGCTAATAAGGAGGATGAAAACGGTAATAAGGACAACGTAATCGATGTGCAAGAGCTTTACCAATTCATTGAGAAAAACGTACGAAATTTTACCTACGGGTTCCAACATCCCTTAATTTATGGCAATTACGACGAACATATGCCTATTGGTTTGTTGAAAAGGCGCTCTTAAGCGGCGGGTATCCTTTCGGATTTAGCCACTTTTTTTGTATAATTACAAGGTAGTAAGTGCAGCTTTTAGCAAAGAAACCATACGTTTATTCCAATAGGGCACTTTTATTGGCTTCACTGTTTTCTATTAGAACGACCTTCTAAAAACAATTAAATCTTAACTAATTATGCAAATTACCATTCCGAAAACCTCGCAGGAAGAACGCGACGACTTTTTTCGAAAAAACAAATGGCTCATCCACCGCTTATGGGGCATTAAAGTTCATTTTCCCGATTTGAGCGACGATGACCAACAGAACGACGACGACCAGCAGAACGACGACGATCAACAAAACGACGATGATGCGAGTGTTTTACTAAAAAAACACAGCGATGCTCAGAAAGACAAAAGGACTGCTTATGGCGACATAGATCAAGCAATAGCCAATTCTAAAAAAGACACCGCGCAGCAAACAGACGATGAGCCACAACAACGCGAATCCAACAACGACCAAGAAGATATTGGAAAACAATTGGACGAGCAACTAGAAGACATTCAAGATGATATTGAGGACATTCTAGAGGACATCGAAGAGGAAATTGATGACTTAGAAAAAACTGATTTGAGCAAAGAAGAAAAAGAGCTTACAGAGGAGATTTCTGAAATAGTAGACGATATACAAGAAGCGCTCGACGATGATGCGGGCTCGGAGAGTGACAACAAACCAGATGATTTGACCAGAATAAAGGGGCTTGGCCCTAAGACGGCGGAGCGATTGGTTGAATTAGGAATCAATTCCTTTGAACAGATCGCCCAATTATCCGATGATAAAATAGAGGAGTTAGACAACGACATTAGAAATTTTGCCAGTTCTTTTGAACGCAAAAACTTTAAACAACAAGCCAAAGATTTGCTGTAAGCTGTTTTTGTCGCTTGTTGCTCCACTGCCCTATCCCGATTGTTTGTCGGGGTGGGGCAGTTTTTTTATCTTGGACGTCTTTGTAAAAACTGTTGCTTTATGAGTCGTTTTTTGTACTATGTTGGAATCGCGCTCTATGTGGGTGGAATTCGCTTGGCGGCTTGGCTGGGCAAGGACAAAGCCAAACGCTGGTGGCAAGGACGGCAGCACTGGCAAACGAAGCTCAAAGCCCAGCTAAAAGACAACCAAGCGCCCATCCTGTGGATGCATTGCGCCTCTTTGGGTGAGTTTGAACAGGGCCGACCTCTTATAGAAGCCCTCCGAAAAAAAGCCCCTCAATACAAGCTTCTCCTCTCCTTTTTTTCTCCTTCGGGCTACGAGCCGCAACAACAGTATCCCCTTGCCGATTGGGTCGTCTACTTGCCTGCAGACACCTATGGGCAAGCCGAGCAATTTTTAAATTTGGTACAACCGCAACAAGCTTTTTTCATCAAATATGAATTTTGGTACGGCTACTTGAGCAACTTAAAAAAACGACAAATTCCCACTTATCTAATCGCTGCTAATTTTCGTCCCAAGCAGCTTTTTTTCCGCTGGTATGGGGGCTTTTTTCGAGAACTGTTGCAGTGCTTCGAACTGATTTTTGTACAAACAAAAACATCACAGGAATTGCTAGCGCCTTTAGAAGTATCTACAGTGGTTGTTGGAGATCCACGCCTTGACCGCGTCCTTACAATTAAAAATCAAGCGCGATCGTTTCCCAAAATTGCCCAGTTTTGTACGCAAGCGCCTACGTTGGTAGCAGGCAGCACCTGGCCTGCCGACGAGGCTATACTGGCTGCTTGGCTCCGCCACCACCCCGACCAACAGTTGCTTTTGGTTCCACATGAGATCGACGAAGCACATGTACAGTCCATTGCAAAACGCTTTGAGTTTGTACCAACAGGCCGTTATTCTCAAGCCACAACCACCTCCGCTATACGCGTACTAATTATTGATAAAATAGGTTTGTTGAGTGCCTTGTACGGTTATGGCACCGCTGCTTATATTGGTGGTGGTTTTGGAGCGGGTATCCACAATTGCCTAGAGGCAGCCGTCTACCAACTACCCATTTTTTTTGGCCCTAATTATCAGAAATTTCAGGAGGCAAAAGCGTTGGTTCGTTTGGAAATTGCAACTGAAATTCAGGATGCACAAGATTTGGCAAGGGGATTGAATAACTATACCAACGAAACGGTAAGAACTGCGTTACAACAAAGAGCGGCCACTTATTTAGAAGAACAGCGCGGCGCTACGGCTCTTATTCTACAACACCTGTCTTTTTAAATACCAAATACTCAAAAAAACCGTTTAAGAATAAACTTTACTAAAAGTAGTTACCAATACCGTACAAAACTGATTCACTATGTTGAGATATGCTTTGCTTGCTATTTTGCTGTTTTCTTTTCTGCTTTTCTCTTGCGAAAGCACACGTTCTACGTCCTCTTCCAAACCAGGTAGTAGTTCGGCAGCAGCCAGTTATACCATCACAGGCCCCTCTAATGCGGTGGCTTATGTAGAAAAATTTAAACACATCGCCGTATCCGAAAGTACGCGCACGGGCATTCCTGCTAGCATCAAACTCGCGCAAGGTATTTTAGAATCGGGTTACGGCAGCAGTACCCTTGCCAAAAAGGCCAACAATCATTTTGGCATCAAATGCGGTATGGGTTGGTCGGGCAAAACCATGCAATACAAAGGGAGTTGCTACCGTGTATTTCGCAGCGACTTGGATGCCTACAAACAACATTCTAATTTTTTGACCAGCAGTTCGCGCTACGCCAGTTTATTCAAATTGCACCGCGACGATTACAAAGGTTGGGCACACGGTTTGCGCAAAGCAGGTTATGCCACCAATCCAAAATATCCCGCCAAACTTATCGACCTTATTGAGCGATACAAGTTGTACAAGTACGACCAATAAAGCTTTTATCACAGAATAGTACAAAAAAAGGACTGCTAAACAGGGGTGTTAGCAGTCCCTTCGTGCCTATTGGCGCCTGTATCGAGTTAAAAGAGCAGCGTTCTTACTGTCAAACTGCCGCAAAGGATGGTTCAGATGTTTATGTACTGCTGAATTCCTTCAAAAGCAATAAGATCAAATCAGCTTTTCATCCTTCTCAGTACTGGTTGTTTCATGCATGTTCTTAACGTATTTTTCCAACCAACGGTCTTGTTCCCACAACAAATGCAAAATAGACTCCCGCGCTACATAACCGTGGCTTTCTTTGGGCAACAGTACCAAGCGCGTAATGGCTCCAAGACCCCGCAATGCATCAAAATAACGCTTTGATTGCAGTGGATAGGTACCAGAATTGTTATCGGCCGCGCCGTGGATGAGCAGCAAAGGCGTTTTCATCTTGTCGGCGCTCATAAAAGGAGAAACGCGGTGGTAGGTTTCAGGCGTTTCCCAATAATTGCGTTCTTCGCTTTGAAAACCGAAGGGTGTTAAGGTACGGTTGTAAGCCCCACTGCGGGCAATACCCGCCGCAAACAAATCGGAGTGGGACAACAAATTAGCGGTCATAAAAGCACCGTAAGAATGCCCCGCTACGGCAACACGTTCGCGGTCGATGTATCCGCGCTCATCTAAGGTATCAATAGCGGCACGGGCGTTGTCTACCAATTGCTCAATAAAGGTATCGTTCGGTTCTTCTTCGTTCTCTCCCACAATCGGAAAAGCAGCGTCGTCCAAGACCACGTAACCCCGTGTTACCCAATATACCATCGAGCCATAATAAGGGTAAATAAATTCGTTGGGATTGCTCAAAACCTGCCCAGCACTGTTGTTGTCTTTGTACTCTTTGGGATACGCCCAAATGATAAGCGGCTTCTTCTCTGGCTGTTCCAAATCGTACCCCACTGGCAAATACAAGGTTCCCGACAATTGCACCCCATCCGAACGCTTGTAGCGAATCACTTCTTTGTGTACCTCCTGCAAGCTAGAAAAAGGATTTTTAAAATCCGTGATTTGTTCCAAGACCTCCTCTTCATAAATATGGCGAATGTAGTAATTGGGATACGCCGTAGGCGATTGAATGCGCACCAAGAACTTGCCTTTTTCCAAGTCCAATGGAAAGTACAATTGTTCCATGCGATCGGTGTAAGTAGACTGGTACAAGCGTTCTTTTTCTAAGGTGGTCAAATCCATCCGATCTACAAAGGGAAAATGTCCTTCAGCCGTACGCCCCTCTCCCATCAAATACAGTTGATTGTTCTGCACGTGCAACACCGAACAGCCAAATTGATTGCGCCGAACAATAAAATGGCCTGGGTCGTTGTATTCATCTTGATAATTGCGATCAATGACCACCCGCGGTTCTACCGAAGCATCACTGGGATCAAAGAGATACACTTTGGTATTGCGGGTGTTCCACCAATAATCGTGGGCAACGGCCAAATTATCTGTTCCCCATTCTATCGTATCAAAGCGGTTAACTGTTTTTAATAATAATTGTGGTTCGCTGGTTTGCCCTTCTATGGCACAAAAATAAACCGCATCCCGATAAGGAACTTCTTTGGAAGCATCGCCCTCATCAAGTGCTTCTGCCCAAGTCAAGCTGGCTGGGTGGTCGCCGCGCCAACGCAACAAACGACGTCCTTTTCGCACCGACATAAACCCCTGTGGTATTTCCTCAATCAACGGCACTTTATTCACTGTTTCTACAAATGCGCCGTCTGCGGTATATAGTTTAGAATACTGGGGAAACCGCGAGTAAGGCACCGAATACGAGAACGGTTGTTCCAATGTGGTTACCAATACATAGTTACCATTGGGAGAAACCAAGCAAGAGCGAAATAAAGCAGCCTCTTCCAACCACCGCTCCTGCCTGCCATCCAGATAAACCCGATGCAGCACCGAACTACCCAGTACTATAAAATTATGGATGTCGGTAGGTGTTTTTAATAAATCTTGGTAGGTTCTATTTTGCGCCTTAGTCCCCTCGCTTTCAGATATGGTAGGTCCTGCGGGTACCTTTTTATCGGCATCCTGCAATTCAGGGCGTACTTCAGGCAACAATTTGATTAACAACGAAGCCTCATCCTGCATCCAAGTAAGTGGATGTTCTAAATTGGCATTCACTTGTGCCGCTGTTAAACAATGGGCTTCTGCTGTTTCTAAATCTAGGTACCACGCCTGTACCCCTTCGTCGGTACTGTGCGTAAACGCCAACTTAGTTTGGTTGCGCGACCAAGTAAAATTAGTCAAACGCGGATAATTCGGTAGGCCTTTGGCCTCTTTTAACTCTCCCGTCTCTAAGTTTTTAATTTGGATGTTGATGTAATAAGTCTCTCGACTGCCTATGTTTAGCTGTGGGTTAACGCGCAGCCCTGCCAAACGCATTTCGGGTGCATAAAGACTCGCCAAACTGGGGTAGCTGTCTCGATGAATAAACAACGCATAGCGTCCTTTTCTATCTACTTGTACAAAAGGCACCCGAGCCACATCCACCAAATCTAGAATTTCGTTCGGTGGTTGCTGGTAAGTCAGAGAATCGTAGGGAGCATTCAAGGCAGGGTGTTCCTTCATAGTTGTGTTGTAGGTTATAATAGTGTTGATCAGAATAATAGGGGCATAGGAAAAGTGCTTTATTGTAGGGTCAGCAGTGCAGCTGCTTTACAATAAAAGTCAGAATGACGACAAAAAAAATGCCTTTTCATGATAACATGAAACGGCAATAAAAGTTATGCTGTAGACCAATAAGCGGCGCGCTATCTCGTCATTTTGCAGTCTTATTTTAGTATGGTAGGTTGGGTTTCAGCTCTCTATTTTCGTCTTCGTAAAATTTGTTAATAATTGCCACAACCTCCTCTGGAGAATCAGTAACGGGTATTAAATCCAAATCTCCTTCACTAATCGTTGCATATTTGCCCAATAGAGATTCCTTGATCCAGCTCAACATTCCCGTCCAAAAATCTACTCCCATTAATACGATTGGAATGGTAATAATTTTTTGAGTTTGTACTAATGTTAATACTTCAAACAGTTCATCCATCGTTCCAAAACCGCCAGGCAGCACTACGAATGCTTGTGCATATTTCACAAACATCACTTTGCGAATAAAGAAGTAGTTAAAGTTGAACACTTTATCTATATCAATATAGGGATTGTACCCCTGCTCAAAAGGCAAATCAATGTTTAGACCTACGGAAATACCCCCGCTTTCCTTTGCACCTTTGTTTGCAGCCTCCATAATACCTGGTCCGCCACCTGTAATAATTCCATAGCCCTCTTGCACCAGCATTCCAGCCAATTTATAATGGGGGTTATCGGGTTTTGTTCTGGCAGAACCAAAAATAGAAATACAGGGATCAATGCGGTTCAGACGCTCATAACCATCTACAAACTCAGCAATTACCTTAAATACCGTCCAAGAGTTAGACGCTTTCATTTGGTGAACATTGTTCCACTCTTTGGTATTTTTTTTAGGGATGATCGGATCTACTGTATTGTCTACATTTTTACTTTCTTCACTCATAATTTTACTAGTTATAATATTAGAACGGTTCCCCAAATAGATGTTTTTTTCTTCTAAAAAAACCAAGTATCGTCATCAAAAGTGGGGAAACTGTCAACGAATTGTCTCAGAAATAAAGGTCGGCCATTCTTATCGGCACAAAGCGGAACAAGATATTAATTTTTCAATAAAAATCTGACCTCTGCTAGAGAAGTATAGCGAAATCGCCAAAAAGCCCGCTTCTAGGGAATGAAAAGCCTAAGGAAAGGGTTATTCTAGCAAGTAACTTTTCCTGTTGTACTACAAATAGTCATCCTCATGGAGCAAAGTTTTTATAGAAGCCCTAATATCCGTCCCGAACAATTTGGTGCTTTACTAAAAAAAGACAACCGCCGCAGTAGTGTTCATTTTTTACTTATGTACGGCATTTTTATAACTGCAGGCGTCGTGTTGGTTTTGTCTTGGAATCAAACTTGGTGGATTGCTCTGCCCGCGCTTTTTGTCTTTGCCACTTCCGTTTCCGCCCTGTTTGCCTGTGGCCATGAGTCCATACACCAAACAGCGTTCCGCTCTCGTCGACTCAATTACTGGACGGCTTTTTTATCAGGCGCGGGTTACGGCTATGCACCAACCATGTTTCGTGCTTTTCATTTTGCCCACCACCGCTACACGCACCAACCTGGCTTAGATCCTGAAATTTCAGTCGGCCGTTGGCCCGTTCCCTCCGTTATCCAACAATTGCCTAGTTATTTGGCTTGGCTCTCAGGCATTCCGTTTATGCTGTTTCGCTTTTTAATGTTGGTTTGTGGGGCTTTGGGCATGCCCGCTTTTATTCGCCGCCTCTTATTTCCCT
This sequence comes from uncultured Aureispira sp., assembly GCA_964449615.1. GTDB lineage: Bacteria > Bacteroidota > Bacteroidia > Chitinophagales > Saprospiraceae > Aureispira. Next base: position 6,632 of record CAYUZF010000008.1, on the reverse strand, counting down.
TCGTAGAACCTGAACAGCGTCTGGCCATCTTTCTAGAAAGTTGGGTGATCTTGGCGATACATGGTAGCATTGTTTATGTCGCTTTGTTTGTTAACCCCGCATTTTGGGGCTTATTGTGGGGGCAAGTATTGGGAAGTGCGTTGCTGGCGAGTTATACCGCTGCCGAACACAACGGCTTGCCACACGAAGGCAGCATTTTAGAGAAAACACGCAGCCTTCGAAGCAGCAAAGGAGTGCGCTGGTGGATGTGGAACATGCCCTACCACGCCGAACACCACGCCTATCCTTCCGTGCCTTACCACGCGCTGCCAGAACTGCATCACTTACTCCAAGAAGAACTCATTCACAAAGATAGCAGCCACGCCGAGTTTCACCAACAGGTCTTACGCGATGTGACCATTGGAAAATTAAAAGCGTCATAGAGCCGCATCGTTTACGACACCCAACCAAATATTTTTTTCAAATAGGGATTGAGAAAAACGCCTTGCGGATCTAAGCGCGCCCGCAGCGCCAAAAAATCTTCCCAGCGTTCGTAGGCGGGCGCCAAATCTTCGGCCACGCGGTAGTGCATTTTGCCCCAGTGGGGGCGCCCCTCGTAGCGCATAAAAATAGCTTCCATGTCTGGAAAATAAGGCTCGTGGGGCATATTGGGCAAGGTGTGTATGGCAATGTAAGCCGAATCTCGCCCATACGCAGGGCTCAACCAACAATCATCGCCTTTTACAAAACGGCATTCCACAGGAAAAAATACAAAATAATCGCGCTCCTCGATGGCCGCTTTCACTTCGCGCATACAAGCCTCAAAATGTTCTATAGGAATGTTGTACTCCATTTCCTTAAACCGCACTTCCCGCACCGTGGCGTAAACTTTGTGGCTGTAGTTAATGGTCGTTTTTCTAGGAAAAGACCCCGCAATAGCGCGGCTAAGTGGTTTTTTAATTTTGGGAAACCAACTACCGATTTTTGTCGCCAATCCAAATACCCCGTTTTCCATCACTACGTCATTGATGTAGGCCAGTGCCACATTGTGCTTGACAGGTTTGTCTGTTACGTTAGAAATTTTTAATTGTAGCGTTTCAGAATAAGGGAAATAGTAGTATTCAAAATTGCGGTTATGTTGGTTGTAGTCTGTAATTTTAGTAATGGTTTCTTCGAAGGATTCCGCAGTCGAAGTATACTCCAATTTATAGGCAGGCACTACATTGAAACTAATTTGCGTGATGATTCCCAGCGCGCCCAAGCTAATGCGCCCCGCTGCAAACACTTCCGTGTTTTCCTCTTTGTTACAGTCCAGGAGCTGCCCATCTGCCGTTACCAATCGAAATCCAGTAATTTCACTGCTCAAATTACCAAACGCAGTTCCCGTTCCGTGGGTACCCGTCGCCGTTGCGCCCGCCAAACTCTGCACGTCTATATCCCCCAAATTGATCATTGCCATGCCCTGCTCATACAGCGCTTGGTTGCAGTCTCGAATAGACATGCCCGCCCAAGCGGTTGCAATCTGCTGCTCCTTGTTCAATGCAACAATCCCCGACAAATGCCGCAGCGACATTAAATAAACATCGGTATCCAGCAAAGGCGAAAAAGAATGCCCCTCTCCAATTACACGAATGGTTTTGCCCTCTGCTGCTGCACGCTGTACAATGGCGACTACTTCCTCCTCCGTTTCAGGGTAAAACAAACATTCTACCGTAGATTTAACGGTGCCTGCCCAATTGGACCAAGCAACATGGGTACGGGTTTGAGGGCGTTTGGCTAGACGAAACATAAGCGATGGATTGATTTTTTAGGCAAAGCTGCGCTTGTATTAAGATACGATATTTTGAACACTTTGCCCCATTTTGTACTACAAAAAGCATTGCCCCTCTCCACGATAGGTTGGCCAAGCGCCCAGTACGCGGTCGTTTTGCAGCAGCAGCAACTCGTTGAAACGTTCACACAATTCCCCTGCTTTGCTGTGCCGCATAAAAATA
>CAYUZF010000008.1:3284-4649 GCA_964449615.1 uncultured Aureispira sp. | reverse complement strand
TGCAGCGCTTCGCTTCCGCTGTAATGTATTGGTGTTTGTACTTCGCCCGCCATTTCGTTGGGGTTGAGTTGGCAGCCTTTCGGCAAATAGGGTTCAGGGACTTTGTCCTTTCCTGCCATACCTGATGCCACATAACCACCGCCCAAACAAGTATATATATTGATCTGGGGCTGCCGTACAATTTCTACCGCATAGCCCACCGCAGGCAAGTGCTGAAACTGCTGGTAATGGTCAAATAGAGTTGGTGAGAAAAAGGCCGAACCTGCTGTCACTTCTGTCACTACTTTTTCCTCGCGAGTACTCTCCAAACTGCCTGTTCCGCCGCCGTTTACAAAAGTCAAGGCTTTGCCTAGTTGTTGCTCCAAATAAGCGACCGCCTCCGCCCGTTTTTTACGGACTTGTGGAATGGAGTGGCGTTGAAGTTTTTGAATAATTTTATTCTTAATGCCTTGCCCCTTTGTTTGGTTGCCCACCCCTGCAATTTGCGCTTCGTACCCCATGAGACCGTGTAGTTCGAGGTGGGTGTATTGTTGCAATTCTTGCCAATAATTTGCCAAACTGGGTTGGTCTGTTACACTAGAACGATGCACTCCAAAGTGCAATCCAGGGTAGCGGCTCGACACGTCCAAATCCAAACAGATGGGCAAAACGACACCTACTGATTTTCCTGCGGCATTTATGGCCTGTAAATGCTCTTTTTTATCCGTCATTAGGTAAATACGGCGGCCATTTTTGACCGCTTCGGCTACGCGCCGTAAGGCTACAGGCTCCAACGTAGGGTAAGCCACCAGTAAATCGTCAAAGCCCTGCTCGCTTAACCAAACAGCTTCCAATACTGTAAAACACATAATACCCTGATATTGAGAACTGTGTTCTAATATGCGACGCAGCAAAGCCGTACAACGAATGGATTTAGAGGCAATTCGGATGGGTTTGTCACCTGCGCGTTGGAGAACCGCTTCTACATTCTGATCAAAAAAATCCAAATCGACGTAGGCAAAAGGTTTAGCCTGTTGGGCAAATACCTGTTTGTAATACTCGTAACTGCGTTGTTGGCTCATTGTTGGTGGTGCTCTAGTGTACAAATGAACCCTAATTTAAGCGAAAGCGACGTGAACTCCTAGTAAAAACAAAATGGATTATTAAACATTTTTTGGGGAGTCTGATCGTACTCGATGTCCAAAAAACATTTAATAATCCATATACAATAAAAAAACAGCTTAAATATCTGCGGCGGCTTCGCCTTCGCTGTTTTGTTCTACGCTCGGTTGTTCTTTGCTCTCCGTGCCCGTCGCTGGATGGTTCAATGCCCGCTCTTGCTCCTTCAGCGCTTCTTCCGTTTGTTTAATTTCGGCCAAAATACCT
>CAYUZF010000008.1:0-3274 GCA_964449615.1 uncultured Aureispira sp. | reverse complement strand
ATACCTAAATCGTCCATGCCCGTCCAAATATCTTTGCGGTTGAATCGTGCGGGTTGCAGATCAAATTTTTGGCGATCTTCGGGCGCTTTAAGCAGTTCTTTGGCCATTTGTTCGAACTTCATTTGATAAGCGGCAAGTGTCCATTTTCCGAACAAAGTATGTCCTCCTTCATACAACTGCAAGCGGTATTCCTCATACGTAGTGATGTAACCCGCGTAAGAATTAGCGTAAGGGGTCAACAGCACTTCGGATATTCCGCGCTCCTCCAATACCTTAGCAACCGTTTTGCGCAAGCGCGCTCCTGCAATCGTCGTAATTTCAGCAGGAACACCTACAATCGCTAAATTGCCTACAATAAAAATCTGTAGGGGTAAAATTTCAGGTACCCAGGGCGTTTTTTTGCCGTAACCAATCTTGTTGGCCCATTTGATGAGGCGCACCGCAGGGTCTACAAATCCTGGTAAAACCAATTTTTCTGGATGCACCGCGCCTGCCACCACCCCTGTGCTGTGGTTGATTACAATAGGTTTGGGATGGTGGGCGTTGTAATACCCGATTACTTTTTTCTGATGGGCTTCGTCCTTGCTCATGCGGGCAGTCAGCACTTCTACTTGGCGAATAGAGCCTACCAAGACTTTAACCGCTTGACCGACCACTTTAGCGGCTCCCTGTCCATCGGTCGTTCCTTCCAAGAAGGCCATTCCCCAAGCGGGCTGGCTTGTATGCTGCTGTTTCAAACCACCCGTATAAGAAGGATCAATTTTAATGTCCGAAAAGTCGACGTACATCAATAAAGAATCCAGTTCACCGTGAATTTTCTTGCCAACTTTTTTCGTTTTTTCAAATACTTCTTGAGCTTTGTCACTTTGCAATAGACCGTTGTACGCAGCGCTTTCGTAATCGTCGACGTACTTGCCTCGATACTCGCGGTGTTTGCGGTCGCGAATAAAATTGGGGCTAATGTCTCCAGCGGCGTCCTGTACAAAGCCCGATACAAAATCTGGATTGTTGTGTTGCTCGCGGATGGCTTCTTCCATGTACTCGGCAGCGTATCCTTTGTTGTCGTAACAAACTTTTCGATGGCGATTGGAAACACTGGTGGTATGCACTCCAAACCAATTAAAGCTTCCAATTGGGTTGCCTTGCTCGTCGTCAAACCGCAGTAATTTCATAGTGCGGTCGGCTGCCAAATGGCGTTTTTTCATGGGTACGCGGCCCGCTACCTCTGGATTTTGGTTGTAAGCGCGTACGGAGCGGTTGAAACAAATTTCGGCGTCTTTGTCAAAAGTGCCTGTGCTGTGGCGAATGCCACCTGGACGCAAGTTGGCGTCGGCTTGTACGATGGCTTGTACCAACGCATTGGCATAGCACAAAAACACATCTTCCTGAAACCCTGGCACTGTAAAATTATAGGCCAAATGTTGCGTATAGCCGCCTGCCGTACTGTGGGTATGTTGTGCGGTAATCATCACGTTTTCTTCGGTATATCCGAGTGTTGGATGATTGATTTGCAATTGCATAATTACCTGATCTTTCAAGTAATTGGTGGAAAAACAAATGTCTGCATTAACAAACGCTAATTTTTTATTGTCTTGCTCTACGACAAAAGCACGGGCATATTGTGGCGTTTCTACGCCTTCTATTTTTTGGGCATACATTCCGTATCCCAACATACCAATTCCTTCTTTGGCGTAGGTCATCTCTACCTTACTTACACCTATTTTATACATACTGTTATACTACTTTATGGATTGTTGAATTGAAGTTATTTTATTATAGTACGCTTGAATGCAGCAAATAGTGCATACAAAACCGTTCTTAACGGGTGCTTAACGTACCTGTTATAAGTTTATTTCTAGTTCGGCATAATTACTACAAAAAGCAATCGTTTAGGGAAACGACGGAGGCTATCTATTCCACATTAGGGCAGGGCAAACTAGCAGTGGAAAGTGGGGATATTCTTTTGGGTTTTGTAGAGATTATCTTTATTAAACAGCAAAGATATAATTTTGTTGAAAGTGCTGCCAAATAATAGTGAACACAGCGCCAGCGTCAAAATCAATCTTATTAAGAGTAAGACGCTTTCAAAAGTAAAAGGGTTGGAAGTTAATAAAAAAAAGAAAAGTCGTTTCGAGTGCTGCTCAAAACGACCGTTTTTTCTTTCGGTGAAGGTGCATCTTGGTAGACCTATAATACCCCAGGTATTAATCTTCGTATCTTACGGTTGGCACTTTCTATAGTGTGGAATTGTTCAACATTGCTGCTGCTATCCCTGTGTGTTGTTGTGTATAATAGTAGTAACGGTTTTTGCTTTCTTTTTGTTTAACAAACAACTTTAAAAGTTTAAACAAGATAAAAACACCTGAAGAATTTTAGTTGGTGCTTTTGTTTAAACAAAGATAAACAAAAGTTCTACAAAACAAAAACTTTTGTTCAACCTTTTTTATAAAAAGTCTAAACAAACTTCTGAAAGATACCGTCCCGCAGGAAAACCTTCAAAATCATGGCGCTGGGGCTATATGCAAAAAGAAAAGCCGCCCCGATTTTTACTCGAAACGACTACTTTTCTTTCGGTGGATTTGCATCTTAGTAGACCTATAACGCCCGCGGCATTAATTTTCGCATCGTACGGTTGGCAGTTCCTATAGTGTAGGATTTTCAGCGTTTTTGCTGTATTCCCTATTGGTGTTTGTTTGTACCATTAATAACAGCGCTTCTTTCTTTTTTGTTTAACTAAAGTTCTAAAAAGTCTAAACAAAAGATAAAACGCTTAAAAATTACTGTTCTATTCCCTTGTTTAAACAAAGATAAACAAAAGTTCCACAAAACAAAAATTACTGTTCAAGTTTATTATACTAAATCTTAAACAAAAAAAGAGAGCCAATTGAGCGCTGCTCCAGTCTGTAAAATTCATAAAAATGCCTCTACACCGTCTAAAACAAGAAAAGTCGCACTGAATCTTGTTCAGAACGACTGTTTTTCTTTTGTTTGGATTTCCTTTTGGTAGACCTATAACACCCGCAGTGTTAATCTTCGCATCGTACAACTGGTATTCCTTATAGAGTGGGACAAGTAGCTCTTATCCCTATTTATTGTAGTGTGTATTAATGTAACAACATGCAATCCTGTTTTGTTTAACCAAACTAGGAAAAAGTGTAAACAAAACGTCAGAATACTGGGCTACTGGTTTGACGCGACACCAATAAAGATTTTGTGTACTTAATACAGTGTAACAAAAATAATCAACCATTTTTAAGCGAGCCTTTTTTCCCGA
>CAYUZF010000007.1:50368-56244 GCA_964449615.1 uncultured Aureispira sp. | reverse complement strand
TGCGGACGTCTCTGCTTTTGGAGCATTCTACCACAGGGTAAGCGCCTTCTAAATAAGCGGCTAATTTGTAAATTTTCTTCAACGCCCCGCCGTCAGGCGCTACCAAGCAAGGCTGTTTCAAGTCGCTTACAATCCGCTCAATAAAAGCATGGTTGTCATATACGCGGCAATTGTTTAACAACGCCACACAGACTTCGGAATGCGGATCAAATAAGGCTACTTCTTCCAAGTTCAACCCATTGATCAAATCGGCATATACCTTTACGCTTAGCGCCTCGCCTGCCACCATAACGCGATCTTGGCGCGCGGCAGGAAAATAAGGCAACAACAGCGACAAACGCCGAACACCTGCTCGCCGCAGGGCATCCACAGCCAACAAGAGCAAGCCGACATCGTTAAAAGAGCGAATTCTATGCGTAAGCTGCACGTGCTCTACGTTGGAAACATCCTCCAACAATTTGAAGTGCGGTTCTCCACCAGAGAACGTAAACTGCTCGAAGTTTAAAGCATTGGTTTTGCGCCGAAAGGAAAAATTAGGGTCTAAATTCAAATACATAAGGTGGTTGTTTGGCATAGTGCTGTAGGAATTTTTGACAGGTTAATAATACAAAGATAAAAAGGCTAATCGACTTTGCTTGTTTTTTAAACTAAGTATTTCTATTAAAAGTTCACCCTGTTTCTTTTTTTTCTAAAATTATAAAAAACTAAGCAATTTTCTTATGCAAATTTTGATGTTAAATAGATAAAGAATATCTTTGTTATTTAGTGGCGGTGCGAAGCGTTTTTTTCTAGTACAAACTCCTTTTGGGAAAGTAGTGCAACCGTTGCTTTGTCAACCCTATACCAAACAAATAAATCCACAAAAAATGAATGTATTTTATCTTGTAGGGGCGCTGTGCCTTTGCTATTGCTATTGCCCTTTTGCCTTTTCTCAAACAGCCGCTTCCGATGACGTCGCGATACAGAACGACGCTTCGGGAACTTGGGGCTTGCAAAGTGCGGACGGAGAATGGGTAACTGCCCCTATTTACGATACGCTGTTTCTATTGAGTCGCGCTGAGTTCGACCCCGAAACTTTTGCGGTTGCGCGCCACCAAACGGGCTATTACTTGGGTAGAAAAAAGCAAACAAAACAGTGGCAACTGTTTAACAAAACAGGCCGTTTGATTTATACTGCTGATGCTATTTTGCCGAGGCAGATGGGCGATGTTGTTTTAGTGAGAAAGAAAAATAAATGGGGGCTGGTTGCTGTTAATGGCCAAGTATTGTTGCCCGTGCAATGTTCCGATATTGCTTGGCACGAAGATGTATTAGCCTTGAGAGACAAAAAAGGAAAATGGCGCTTGTTTGATCCCCAACATGGACGGTTGGACAACCAACTTAAACTGGATGAAGTGCGGCTGCTAAGTGCTCCGAATCAACCCGTCTTGTTGTTGGTGGAACACGATGGGCAACAAGGTATTTTGGATCAATATTTTAGAACGTTGGTTAGTCGGCAATATCACAAATTGACCTTGGATGCCCAAGACAGCGACTATGTTTATTATGAACAAGAAACGGGCAATTGCGGGCGCATTCATCTTCAAACAAAAAAGGTAGAAGCAGGGGTTTGTTTAGAATAAGAAACAGGGTCTGTCAAAGCGGCGTAAAAAGAAAAATAAGGATGCGTTTATGGTGATTGGAAGCGCTTTATAACCAGCGTTTTAATACTATGACAATAGCTTTACCAGAAAGGAACTTGACGGTATGCCCTTTGTGTTGTATCTTTAGTTTTCAATCTTTATTCAAAGGCGTTGCAAGGCGCGTGAAAGTAGAACGAATATGCCACACCAGATTACAGATTGGTTGCCAACAACCAAAAAAGAAGTAGAGAAGCGCGGATGGGATCAGCTGGACGTTATTTTGTTTAGTGGGGATGCTTATGTCGACCACCCTGCTTTTGGGGGGGCGGTTATTGGCCGCATCATAGAGAGCATGGGTTTTAAGGTGGCCATTGTGCCACAACCCAACTGGCAAGACGATTGGCGGGATTTCAAGAAACTGGGGACGCCGCGTTTGTTTTTTGGGGTTACCTCTGGCTGTATGGACTCTATGGTCAACCACTATACCGCCAACCGCCGCCGCCGTTCCACGGATGCCTACAGCCCTGGGGGCAAAGCTGGGTTTAGACCCGATTATGCTACCAGTGTTTATACCAAAATTTTAAAAGAACTCTACCCAGATACGCCTGTTATGGTTGGAGGGATCGAAGCGTCGTTGCGTCGGGTAACCCATTACGATTATTGGCGTGATGAGTTGATGCCGACGATTCTGGAAAGCTCTGGTGCGGATATTTTGGTTTATGGCATGGGCGAACAACCGCTGCGCGATTTGGTCACGCTTTTGGACAAGGGTGTACCGTTTTCTTCGCTCAAAACCATTGCCCAAACAGCGTTTTTGGTGGAGCAAGGCCAATTGCCCAAGAACAAAAACTGGAAAGATCGGATACTTCATTCCCACGAAGTTTGTTTGCAGGATAAAAAGGCATTTGCAAGTAATTTTAAATACATCGAACAAGAGTCCAACAAGCTCAAAGCCGACCGTTTGTTGCAGGATGTTGGTGGCAGGACTTTGGTGATTAATCCGCCTTACCAAACCATGACGGAGAAGGAGATTGATGCTTCCTTTGACTTGCCGTATACCCGTTTGCCACATCCCAAATACAACAAGCGCGGTGCTATTCCCGCCTACGAAATGATCAAGTTTTCGGTAAACATGCACCGAGGTTGTTTTGGAGGCTGTAGTTTTTGCACCATTTCCGCCCATCAAGGCAAGTTCATTGCCAGTCGCTCCAAAGAGTCCATTCTCAAAGAAGTAGAAAAGATTACCGAAGATGAGGATTTCAAGGGCTACATCAGTGATTTGGGTGGGCCTTCGGCCAATATGTACCGCATGAAAGGCAAGGTGCAATCTATTTGTGACAAATGCGTGAGTCCGTCCTGTATTTCGCCCACGATTTGCAGCAATTTGGACACTTCGCATGCGCCGATGACGGAAATCTACAAAGCCGTAGACGCCAATCCAAAGGTGAAAAAGGCCTTTGTAGGGTCGGGCATTCGCTACGATATGTTGGTGCCAGAATTTAATAAAAAAGCCGATGTGCAAGATTTGGAAGAGTACTCGGAGCAGTTGATCACCCGCCACGTTTCTGGCCGCCTCAAAGTAGCCCCCGAACACACTTCGGACAACGTGTTGCGGGTTATGCGCAAACCCTCGTTCAAGCATTTCCACTCTTTTAAGAAGATGTTTGAACGCATCAATGCCAAGCACGATCTCAAACAGCAATTGATCCCTTATTTTATTTCTAGCCATCCCGCTTGTGAATTAGAAGATATGGCCAATTTGGCTGCCGAAACCAAAGACATGGGGTTTCAGTTGGAGCAAGTGCAGGATTTCACCCCGACGCCCATGACGGTGGCAACGGTGATTTACTATTCGGGCTACCATCCTTACACTATGCAGCCCACCTTTACGCCCAAAGCCGAAGACGAAAAACGCGACCAGCACCGTTTTTTCTTTTGGTACAAACGCGAAAACCACCGTTGGATCAAAAGCGTCTTGAAAAAAGCCAACCGCGAAGATTTGGTCAACCAATTACTGGCCGACGCCACGCCCAAAGGGCAGAAAAACAAGCATCGCCAAGCGAGTCCGCAACAGCGCCGCAGCAAGTCGTTTAAGAAAAATTATCATAAGAATAAGAAGCGGAATTCGCACAAGGGGAAGTAGAAGGGAGGAGGACAGTAGTTTGGCTAACGCAATGGCTAGTGGCAAAAGTAGAGGTGTTTTAGATTACTGCTTTAGAATGTTCCTTGCAGTTTTCGATTAATTAGTGTACTTTAGTAAGGCCTTTCTTACTCCAACATTTTTGAAAAAATAAGCTTTCGAACTCCAATAAATGCGCGTAAACAATGTAAATAGAGCCATCATAAAAGAAACTGCCGAGCAGTTTGACCAATCCCTGTTTCATAAGTTTGCCAAATTAGATGAGTGGATCGCAGGAACTTTAGCGCCTACGTTCAATCAATTGGTTCGGTATGCTAAGACAGTAGATGTTCCCTTTGGCTATTTTTTTTAGAGGAAATGCCTGAACGAGCAAGTAAAATTCCACATTATCGAACGGTTCAGGAAGAGGGGGAAGCGCAGCCTTCTAAAAATCTGATAGCCGTAATTGATTTAATAGAGGAGCGGCAAATTTGGGCGAAAGAATTGTTGGTAGAATACGGAGAAGAACCATTAGATTTTGCAGGGAAGTACAGTATTCACAGTGCTTCCCAGCAAGTTATAGCTGCTCTTTACAAGTTATTAGGAATAGAAAATAGGGCATGGGCGGCTTCTATCCAGACCTGGCAGAAAGCGTTTAAGTTTTTGCTAGAGTGTACCGAAGCAGCAGGAATTTTTGTAGTGGTGAATGGTATAGTTGGAAACAATACCCGTCGAGGGCTTGATGTAGAGGAGTTTAGAGGTTTTGTATTGTATGATTCAATTGCACCTTTTGTTTTTATAAATGGAAAAGATGGGGTTGCTGGTCGTACGTTTACGCTTGTTCACGAGATTGTACATGTTTTAATTGGTAAAAGTGCTTCTTTTGATTTATCCTTTGATAAAAAGCACCACAATAAAATAGAGCGTTTTTGTAACCAAATAGCAGCGGAGTTTTTAGTTCCTGCAGATCTATTAACCACATCTTATCAGGCAGGTAAGGAAATTAAAGCGTTGGCTAAGCAATTTAAAGTGAGTCAAGTAGTTGTTGCTAGAAGATTACTAGATGTGGGCTTAATAAGTCGAGCGCAATTTTTTATTTTTTACAAACAACATAAAAATAAAGTACCCACCGTCGTAAAAAAGCCAGGAGGGAGTTATTACAAGAATGTACCTTATCGTGTTAGCCAACGATTTTTTGAATTGATAAACACTTCTTTAAAAGAGGGTAAGATACGTCCAACAGATGCTTTTAGTCTGACAGGCCTAAAAGCGAAAACGTATGATTCTTACTTGGAGCAGCTGAATAATTCATGATTTAATAGAGTATATAATATAATATGTAATACATTTTAGATACGAATATTTTTATAACGGCCTACCGCACTTACTACGCCTTCGATTTTGCGATGCCCTTTTGGAATTTTCTAGAAGATAAAGCTAAACAAGGACAGATTGCAAGTATCGATAAGGTAAAGATTGAAATACTAAAAGGGGAAGATAACTTATCAGAATGGTTTAATAGACTTTTTGAAGTGCATTGCCTTTCTACTCAAAACTCCTCAACTTTTGCCGTTTATGGTTCAATTGTACAGCACATTAATGCTTCTAACCGTTACAGTACAATTGCAAAAGATGAATTCATGCAGGCAAGCAATGCAGATACTTGGTTGTTAGCCCATTGTTTGTCCAAGCAAAAGGAGGGAAAGTCTATTACGCTAGTTACTGGAGAAGTATCTAACTCTAACATTAAAAAACGAGTGCCTATTCCCAACGTGTGCGAAGACTTCAATATCAATTACTGCAACTGTTTTGAATTGATTAAAGCATTAAATTTTAGGTTTAAATAGCCTGTTAAAATGCTTTTTAAGTTACGTATAACCTACCTACATAGCGCTCCTTCCACACCCCATGAAACGCCTAATCCTCCTCTTAGCCCTTCTCCCCCTTGTTTGGCTGCCCTACATGTTCCAACGCTGGCTCGCGCTTCCCTATACCGATGCCCCCTGGGAAAGTTACTTGATTTATGGTAGCAGCACTCTTGCCACCTTAATCGCCCTACTTAATATACTACTGGTCGTTTTTTTTAAATCTAAAAAATATCGGCTGTACTTGCTTCGGGTCTTAGCTGGCTTGTT
>CAYUZF010000007.1:28205-50358 GCA_964449615.1 uncultured Aureispira sp. | reverse complement strand
CTGCTCTTTTTTCCTATTGTAATGGGGATGCTCAACGCGTATGGTGGCGCGCACATTTGGGTGGATGTATTAGCCTTGCTGGTATTGTACGGATGTTCTTATTGGTTGTACCAAGTCTACGAGCGCTTGCGCATATCTTATAAAAATGATAATTTGTAGGCGCGGCTCGTTATTCTTATAAGAGAATGGTATCTTTGCGCACTGAAACGGGCAGCCTAGTAGACTACGGTTTCCCAATTTTGTCACCACAACAGAGCACAAATCATGCAAGAAGTACTAAAAACACTCGGACTAGAAGCCGTTAATTTTGGAACCAGCACGGGCGTTGAATTCTTTGGCGATACCGATAAAAATTTAATAGCCTCTTACTCTCCCGTAGATGGCGAGTTGATTGGAAAAGTAAGCACTACCACTCAAGAAGAATACGAACAAGTAATGGCCAAAGCGCAAGAAGCGTTCAAAACTTGGCGTTTGATGCCCGCGCCCCAACGCGGCGAAATCGTACGCCAATACGGCGAGGCTTTGCGCGAAAACAAGGACGCCTTGGGCCGTTTAGTTTCTTACGAAATGGGTAAAAGCCTACAAGAGGGCTGGGGCGAAGTACAAGAAATGATTGATATTTGTGACTTTGCAGTGGGTTTGTCGCGCCAATTGTACGGGTTGAGTATGCACTCGGAGCGTCCTGGACACCGCATGTACGAGCAGTGGCACCCTATGGGCATTGTCGGAATTATTTCCGCTTTTAATTTTCCTGTAGCGGTTTGGTCTTGGAACGCGATGATTGCCATGGTTTGCGGCGATGTTTGTGTGTGGAAAGGGTCGGAAAAGACGCCTTTGTGCAGCGTAGCTTGTCAAAATATCTTGGCCAAAGTTCTAAAAGACAACGATTTGCCAGAAGGGGTTTCTTCTATTGTAACAGGAAACTACGAAGTAGGGGAGTGGATCAGCACCGATGAGCGCATTCCATTGGTATCGGCTACAGGCTCTACGCGTATGGGCAAAATCGTAGCGCAGAAAGTAGCGGCGCGCTTAGGGCGTTACTTGTTAGAATTGGGGGGCAACAACGCCATTATTATTACACCAGACGCCGATTTGGACGTGACCCTAGTAGGCGCGTTGTTTGGCGCGGTAGGAACCTGCGGCCAGCGCTGTACGTCTACCCGCCGCTTGATCATTCACGAAAGTGTCTACGACGATTTTGTGGCAAAACTAACCAAAGCATACGGCCAATTGCGCATTGGAGATCCATTGGATCAAAACAACCACGTAGGACCATTGATTGACAAAGACGCCGTAGTAGCCTATGAAAAATCCATTCAGATTGCGCGCGATACAGGAGGAAAGATCTTGGTAGAAGGCGGTGTGTTGGATGGCCATCGCTACCAAAGTGGTTGCTATGTCAAGCCTTGCGTAATTGAAGTAAAAGAGCAATACGATATTGTCAAGCACGAGACGTTTGCCCCCATTCTGTACGTCATGAAATACAACACGCTCGAAGAGGCCATCGCTATGCAAAACGACGTGCCACAAGGCTTGTCTTCTGCGATTATGACCACCAACTTGCGCGAAGCAGAACGCTTCTTAAGCGCGGCAGGGTCAGATTGTGGCATTGCAAATGTAAATATTGGAACCTCAGGAGCCGAAATTGGAGGTGCTTTTGGTGGAGAAAAAGATACAGGTGGAGGCCGCGAGTCGGGTTCCGATTCTTGGAAAGCCTATATGCGCCGTCAAACGAACACCATCAACTATACGGAGGAATTACCGTTGGCGCAGGGAATAAAGTTTGATTTGTAAACCTTGTCAAAAGGTTATTTAATAAAGGTTTTTTTGAAGAGGCTTTCCGAAAGGAGAGCCTCTTTTTTAGTTTTGAGTGGGGCATCTATAAAAACAATAGGTCGTATATTCGCGTGTTTTGTTGGAAAAGATAAGCTCCAAGAGTTAAGATAACGTGCAATAATATTGGGGTTAAGGCCAACCGTTTCACAAAAAATGTTATTTTACATATGATCCCCCTTCACCCTCCTATTTGTTCTAAAAGATAGGAATAGAAATAGCGCCTGTTATTTCTAAACAATCTTGTTTACCATGTCTTCCTTTCAGCATATCTACTGGTTTGCACCTTATAATTTGACTTGTCCAAGCACGCGTTACAGAGGGTTGTTGCCCTTACAACAGGCGCAGGAAAGTACTGCTTTGGGCTATGATTTTTTCTATCCTGAACACTCTATAAGCACTTATTGCCGCTTCCTTTTGCTCTTTTTTAGAATTTTGTTTTTTAGAAAAGAAAAATCGTTGATTGTAGTACAGAAAGTGTGTAGTCAACGCGTTTATGCCCATGTCTTGAAGTGGCTCATTCGGTTGCGTCCACAAGCAACGTTGTACGATCTAGACGATGCAGAATACTACCGACAACCCACCAATACACTGCATTTCTTTTTGCGGCATTGCCAGTGGGTACAAGTAGGCAGTCAAGCCCTAGCAAATTATGCCTTAGCATTTAATACAAACGTGTTTGTAAATACGTCTCCTGTACCTGCATACCACACCAATACCGTTACCAAAAAAGAACTATTTACAGTAGGCTGGGTAGGTGATTTTGGCAATGGAAAAGCCATTTCCAAAGCTTTTGCGCACAAAACGAGTCTATTCAATTTGTTGTTTCCAGTGTTAAAGGAATTAGATTTTCCTATCAAATTAATACTTATAGGGATTAAGCAGCAGGAAGATATTCCATTAGTGCAACATTATTTCGAGGACTTTCCGCAGGTTCAGCTCGATATTCCAATTGCTTTGGATTGGACAAATGACGCTTGGTTGTATCCCTATATCTGTCAATTCGATGTGGGGGTATCGCCTTTGGTGGCTCATCCTTTCAACACAGCGAAGTCCGCTTTCAAGGCCAAGCAGTATTTGGCTTGCGGTGTTCCCGTTGTGGCGAGTGCCGTAGGAGAAAATGCTGCCTATATTTATCACGGTCAGAATGGGTGGCTTTGCACTAGTTCAGAAGATTGGAAAACGGCCTTGACTCATTTTAAAACTATGTCGCAAGAGCGCTATAGTCAATATGTCTGTGCAGCGTTGGCAGGGCGTGACCGCTTTAGTATAATGGGGTATGTAGAGCGCTTGTTGGCCGCCTCGCAGTTGGCACTGCGTGAGGGATAGAAAGTGTTGTCTAAACGCAGCGCAGCGAAGAGCGTGCTGGATAGCCCGACCCGAAGGGGCACGCCCTACTTTTAAAATTTTACCCGCAGTTATAGGCATTTGGCTGTGTGCAGGCTGCTGTTCGTTTAAGTGGTTTTGCCTCCTTTTGGCAGTTTCTTTTTATTCTATACCTTATATACCATCCAATGCTGTACGGCTTGGCGCTCAAAGCCCAATCTTTCGTACAGGGCAATTGCAGCGGTGTTGGTTTGTCGGACACTTAGGGTAAATTGTTGGGTGTCGCTGTGTTGGTGGTGCAGGCGCATACTTTGCTGTAAAAGCAGTGTTCCGTGCCCCTGTCGGCGCTGCTGTTGATCAACAGTAATTTGTATAATTTCTTTTTTTATATCGTGGTCGCTTACCAAACAACAGGCTACTACTCGTCCTTCTTTTTGCAGTATGGTAAGGTGGTGCTCTTGTAAATGCAACAACAGCCGTTCATGGGGCAATTGTTCAAAATCTTGCTTTAATAGGCGTTGAACGGCATTTCGATCCTCAGGGGTATCGGCTGCAAAACGGACTAAGGAAGAAGGGGGAATTTTTTGGTGCAATTGGCAACGATAAGTATAGTAGACGGTCTGGCATACCAACCCCAATTGTTCAACGACCGCCAACCAAGCCGATTCGTCTGCTGAAACTACCAGGCGCACTGCTTTTTGTACGTTCCACTGTCGAAGCAAGTGCGCCAACAACGCCTCTTTGGTGGCCAGAGCAGGCGCATAACATTCCAGCTGTACTAGTGGCTTTTTGGCAACGGGAAAGTAGCGGATAAAGCCTATAGGCGTTTCCAAGTCATCGGTGGCATAATACCAATGGCTGGGTTGTCTTGCTACAAAGTAATCCGCCTCATCTTGGTAGACGATGGCTTCGCCGTAGGAAGCAGATAGGAGAGATTCGAGGGCTTTAAGTTGTTCTAGGGACGTGAGGGGGTGTATAGTTGTATGGTTCATATTATGGTAATGCGTTGCAATACTCTATCTGGATCAGGTTGCGCGCTTGTATCGCGTGCGTGGATGATGCGCCAGTTGTTGACGAGCAAAACATCTTGCGCCTTCCAAGTATGGCTGTAAGGCGTTACTTTAGAAATGGCTTGTGCTAAGATATGATTTCCTTTGTTCTTTTTACTAAAGGGTTTCATCATAACGGGATCAAACCTAAAAATTGTTTCCCCCTGAGCAAAGGAAGGTTGTTCCACTATGCGTATCAGCTTAGTTTTATTTTTAGAAGGTACTTTCCATTTTTCGTTGGTCAGCTGTTGGTAGTCTTCGTAAGAGAATGGCAACAGTTGCGTGTCTATGAACAAAGTATTTCTATTGCTCTTGCTCTCTTCAGCCAAACGCAGCAATAAAATATGAGGTGGTGGCAAGCGATTTACGAAGTCGGTATGATAAGGAAAGAAACCCGTTCCGAAAATATTCGTCCAAGATTGAAGAATCGTTCGGTCTTCTTGTCGGACACGCAAATGTTCTACTGCTGTCATAGGTTGGTCGTCTTGCAACTGTTCTGCTAGGGCTACAAAATCTTGGTAGGAAATTTCCTTCAGAACAACCATACCTTTTTCTTTCCAGCTAGGATGCTCATAAAGCTGCGTTCGGTTCATAGCCACAGTTGGGTTTAGCGTATAGATTATTAGAAGTTCCCATGGCATCGGGGCGACAATCAAAACAGCCGTATCTAAATTCACAATCCTTACAGCCTTCTATTTTGTCTTTGTTTAAGCCTGCAAATTCCCGAAACATACTATTGGCAAATAAATCGTTCATGCTGTGCTCCTTGAGGTCTACTAATGGAAAGTTACGTTGCATAATACAAGGAATAACCACCCCGTTGTGTTTTACGGTTAAGACATCTTTGAAACAATTGTGGTAATGCTGGTTTTCTGCGGGGCTAGCATAAGAAAAGTATTTGATAGTGGGAAGATGGTTTTCTGTGGAAACTTCTGTCCAACTTTTTTCCGTTGCTCTACCTACGGGAGAAGGAACTTCTATGCGATAATCTTTGATGCCCAAATTTTCTATCCAAGCTTTTACGGCTACTTTGTCAATGGGCGCTTTCTCATTGTGATAATACCCTGCAAATACAGGGATGCCCGATTGCACCAGTCGGCGAATAAAACGCGTTGTTTTTTCCCAAGAACCTTTTAATTTGGTCATGCTGTCGTGGGTGGCGGCATCCATTCCATACAGAGAAGTGCCTATATGAATCTTGTATTCTTTCAAGTAGTCTGTAGTAATGGTTTTAGACGACGAGAAACTTAAGTTGCTGAATATTCTTAGCTGAGTACTAGGTGCTTGTTGGTGGGTATAGTCTGCTAACTGTTGGATAAGTTTAGGGCGCAACAAGGGTTCTCCTCCTATAAATGTAAATTGCTGAACACCATGCGCTAGGAGTTTGTCGATAATTTGTTGCCATTGTTTCACATCCAGTTCATCCATACGGTTTACGCGAGGGGAGGATTCAGAATAACAATGTTGGCAAGAGAGGTTACAAGCATTGGTAAGCTCTAGCCATACATGGGAGAACTTGCTGGGCAGTGGGATCTTTTCCATACTGGGAAACTCCAAATCACAAACCTGCGGCCGTCCCCCTACCAAAAAGCCTTGTCGCCGCAGTTCTTGAAAAGCAGTAGCGTATGTGGTGGTTCTGTAACGGCTATGCAACCAATTTTTTCCCGTGGCTAAAGTGCGCAAGACTTTCAAATGAGCTTCTGTAACTGGAACAACCAACTCCCTAGTAAAATCATACAAGGCCCACCGTTGGCTACCCTTCAACAAATAAATATCACTTTTTAATTTCATGTGGTTAAAGTGTAAAAATTAAGGAATAGTTTTAAGGAAGACCTTGTTTGATCAAATAGTACTATTTAGGGCAAATCTCATCTTTAGGGCCACAACCCAATGCAAAAATACCTCCTCTGTCATCTCTAATAAAAGTCGGAGTAATGGTGAGTACTTGAACAACGGAGCCTAAGGCCTGTGCATCTTGAACAATATTGTATAAATGTTCTTGTATGCCTTCCGTGTTCAACACAATCAATTGGTCACTTTCTTTGGCTGTGAATTTTTTGTCGTCTTCCATAGTTGGTAAGTTTATAGGGTAAACAATCATTTTAATGAAATAGGTGAAATTGGCGCAGCATATTAAGCTAGCTGTTAAAAGATTACAGGACTAATATAGCTAGCTGTAAGATTAAAACAAAAAAATGACACTGTTTTTTTTGAAGTTAAGGGTTGTTTTTAATTAGACTAAAAGCAAATCTAAAGACCTTATTTTACTGCGAACGCCGAACCCACCCTGCGGCTTACGAACGAAGAGAATAACAAAGGCCTCACGACCACGAAGTAGCTAAGTAGAACGTTTAGTTCCTTTCACTCAGGAGCGCTACGTTTTAGTTGAGGGCCTACTTAACACTTGTTTAAAGCCGTACACCACAAAAAAAACTAGCCGCTCCGAATGATCGAAACGACTAGCCCTAGTTGTTATAGTGTAAGTTGAACCGTTCTTTTATCCTTTAGCGAAAGAGAACCTATAACACTCTCTAAGATAAAAGGGGTTGTATAGTTCTTAGCGTACAGCAATCGGGTACGACTCGCCACGGTTAGAAACAGAACCAGAGGTTCTAGGCATGCCACCGCGTACGTGCATGATACCAGCTACGTGTGGTGTCGCCATAGACGTACCACTCAAAGTAGCATAACCACCATTTAAGTAAGTAGAGTAAACGCTGCTTCCTGTAGCGATGTAATCACAAGGGTTCATGTTGTAGTTAGAGAAAGAAGAGAAGCTTCTGTTACAAGTCATAGAAGCTACGGTTCTAATGTTGGTACCGTTCACACAACCAGGAGAGTACAAAGCGGTGTTGCCACTGCTGTTACCTGCTGCAATAGCGATTAATGTACCTGCATTGCCCATGTTAACCAAAGAGTTGCGGTAGGGAGAACCATTGGCGCAGTTGCTGCCGTAGTACCCGCCCAAAGACAAGTTGACAGCATCACCAGCAATGTCATTGGCTGCAACGTGGTTGATTCCGCTCAAAATGGTGCTAGAAGCAGAACCTCCGCTACAACCAAACACTTTAACAGGAACAACAACAGCGCCCGCAGACATACCGATTACACCAGTAGAGTTGTTTATAGCGGCAACTGTACCCGCTACGTGTGTGCCGTGACCGTTACAATCGTTGGCGTTGCCACCTGCGAAAGAACGTGCGTAAGAAGTGTTTGTTTGAACATTCAAGTCTGGGTGGTCCAAGTCGATCCCCGTGTCAATAATCCAAGCCCAAGTGTTCTTGCTAGCACCGTTGCCAGCTCCACCTGCTCTAGAAATACCACAAGGGGTAGTTTGCGCTCTAGCAACACCGCGGTCAACATTGTCTACCGTAAACTCAGGCAGCTGCTCTCTGCGGTCGTGCTCGATCAACTCAATCTTGTCACTTTTAGACAGTTTTTCCATTTCCTCATCAGACAATTTAATAGCAAATCCAGTAGTAGCCGCTGTGTAGTAAGCGATTACGTTGTCTGTGTTGATGCCTTGATTGATGAGAAATTGCTTCAATTCAGCCGTGATTTCTGCATCTTTGGCCTTCATGAATTTAGCTTTTGTCGCTCTATCTGCAATGGGCCCCTGTAGATAAGTGAGCGCAGGGGCATAAGCACTTTCATTCATGATAACGATGTATTGCCCTTCAATGATGGCTCCTTCATCACTTTGAGGAACAACAGCGCTTTGAACAGGCTCTTGTGCGTCAACAGTAGTTTTATCACAAGAAGATAACATAAACGATAAGGCGGAAAGAGCTACAAAGCCCTTTACTAAATTAATCCCTTTCATAACGTAATTTGGTGTTTAAAAATTAATATAATAAATAATAGGATAACCATATTTGTAGGCATCACACTCTTTGGCCTTTTTTACGAAAAAAGCAAGGTATAGGAGTGTTAATCCTAAAGTAAGGGGAGTGGCTTGCGCCAAAATGAAGGGACGTAGTAAATGGTGCTTGTATCAGCAGTTGAAATTGATTAGTGAAAAGGGGGGGACTACTTGATTAAAGCAGTGGAGCACTAATTAATTGTATTAACTATAAAAAGTTCTTTTTTTGGTGTTGTTAATTGTTTAGTGAATGGTGTTTTTTATTTATGTGTAAAAGCGGCAACAACGACTAGCAGTTTTTCTTTAATAACCTTACAAGGGAAGCAATTATTGAAAAGAGAGGGTGTTGGTTACTTTACCTCCTGATAGTTTATTGTTTTGCGGTTAGCTTTTAAAGTGATTTTTTATTTTGCTGCGGCTAACTTTTGGCAATATATGCACTACGAAATAAAGAACAAAATCTTTTCGGACTTTTATTAACAAAAAGTGAAGTTATTGTTTGTAGGCTTTAATGTTGAGATGTAAGACGAAGTTGTAGAATGCGGTAATGTATCTCAAAAAAAGTAACTTTCAGATTTATAGACAAATAGTTGATAACTAGCTCATTGGTTTAATAGCGGACAAGACTGTTTTTTTTATAGCTAAAAGCGAACGAATGATCGTTATCACGGATCGTTTTAGGCGTATATTTTTTCTTAAAAAAAAATGACTTTTTGTCGAATGCTGTTTTAAATGTAGATTTTGGATAGAAAAGGAATGAATGTGGGGCTAGATGCGATGGTTTGGTTTTACAAAAATAACCTGTCACAGGTTGCCTTTTTTGAAAGCTGATTTATGGAAAAATACAACGTTAATCGCAGATTCATAAGGGAGAATAGTCAACCTTAGAACCCGTATGCCGTTAAACTATTACTACAATTCTATCAACGATTTGTCCATTTACTTTTCTGGCTCTTTAATCC
Source organism: uncultured Aureispira sp. (assembly GCA_964449615.1). Lineage (GTDB taxonomy): Bacteria > Bacteroidota > Bacteroidia > Chitinophagales > Saprospiraceae > Aureispira. Next base: position 41,326 of record CAYUZF010000007.1, on the reverse strand, counting down.
CCATTTGACCAATGCGGTTTTTCATTTCCTTATTTGTTTGTTTTTTTGTTTCTATTTGTAGTTCAAAAGCGACCTCTCCTACTTCCACACCCAGCGAATGGGATAAATTGGGACAGACCATCGCCAAATTGCTCAACGAGCAGAGTACCGATATACTTATGCTTTTTGGCAAAGGGTAGTGGTGCGGCATGCCCGCCATGCAGAAGTCAAGCGCTTGAATCAAGAGTTGTTGGGTGATCCCAATTCTTTTAAGATTAGTTCCGCATTTGCAGGGGCTGCGGCTCATTCAGAGTTCGAATATATACATAGCAGAGCCGATTCTACGCTGGTTATACGGCAGTGCAATGGCGAATTAGAGCTGGATTATTTATTTTTTAAGGTAGCTTATATACAGCAGGATTGGAAAATTATTGACCTATACATGCTAATTTACGATACCTACTTGAGCAGTTTGATTCGCAACACTGCTTATTTTCCTATTGTGTTTGAAGCGCTTGAGCGAGAAAATTCGGCTAATATTTTAGCAAATTCTAAGATTTATAAAGAAGCAAGAAACCTATACAGTGCGGGGGAGGTCAATTTAGCGTATTCCAAATTGTCGGGAATTCCGTTGGAAGAGCGCCTGCGAGATTACCAAGTGTATAAGATTTTCTTGGCCACTAAAATAGAGGAAGACGAAAAATTGGTGCGCAGTGTACAGGAATACCAAGCGCGTTTTGAGCAACTAGAAGGGTTGTCCTTATTGTTGTTGGATTATTATGTGGTGGTAGAGGCGTATGACTCTGCGCGGCAGGTAATTGTACAGATGGATTCAATGGTAGGAGGAGATGCCCACTTGCATTTTTATGAAGGGCTGCTGTATATGTTTGAAGACAACTGGCAGAAGAGTGCTGAAAGGATGGAGCAAGCTGATTTCGAAAACATAGAAGAAGAGTATTTTCTTTCTTTCTTGTTTATTGTGCTCAACGAACAGAAGGCGCATCGCCAAGCAATTGAAGTACTGGATAAGCTGGCAGCCACGGAGTATTACACGGCTGCTGATCTAGTAGCTTGGATACGCAGAGAGCTTCCTACTATCGCTCGTTCAGGAGCATTTAAACGCTGGGCAAAGCGGCAAAGTAGGTAATAAGACCCCAAAAAATAGTAGCAGAAAATGGTTGCCGAGTGTAGCCGAGGCACCATTTTCTGCTAAAAAAATTATCTATCGTACTGGTGTGACCTTGTAGCCAGCTTCGCGTAGCAAGCGAATCACCCCTTTTTCTCCACCCAGGTGGCCCGCACCAACCGCGTAGAACGTGCGGGTGTTCTTAGAAGTCGCAATAATTTGAGGAATCCACTTGGCGTTGCGGCCATCCAACATAGCTTCTTGGTTGCCCATTTCCTCCATTTCATCGCCCATTACCTCTAGCAACCCATCAACATCCTGTTCTTTGTAGCGCTCGATCATTTTTCCCAGCTCCGCCATCATATCGCCTTTACCAGATTTCAAATCTTGTATAGACTCTACTAGACTTTCAGCTTGTTGCTCATAAGGAATGGTGTGAAAAACAGACATTTGATCCTGAACAGATTCTAGACCGCCAAACTCCATGTCTTCGGCCTTGGCCAACTTGACCAATTCCATTTCGTACATTTTAACAGGGCCTTCGATCATTTCGGGGTAGAGCAAAGACATGAGCAACATAGGTTGCCAAGTTTGAGCCAATCCAAAGGTCATTTTTGCTTCTGGCGAATTGGATTCTTCTAAGAAATAGGTTTTTACCATAGCGTACTCTTCTTTAGAAAGTAGATCTTCCAGTTTCTTACCGTCTTTCATAGGAGCCAAGGCCATCATTTCCATCGCCATGCTCATCTGTTTGCTCATATCGATTTCCGTAACCAGCTTATCCGTTTTCTTTAAAGCCTTGTCCATTTCAGCCGTCCAAAGGTAGTCGCTCGCACCAATGATGTGTATGGTTCCAAACAAATAAGAAGGTTTGATTCCCTTCCCTGTAATTTTCCAAAGCAGGCTACTTTCTAGTTTATCCGCCGTGGGGGCAGCAGCCGTAGCCGCTTTTTGCGCATGTAGTGGGGCATGGGCAGCAACCCAACAAAAGGCAATAGAAAGTACCGCTGATAATATTTTGAATACAGACATAATGTTGTTTTTTATTTCGTGAACCCATACCGTTGAAGGCTTGAATTCGGTTAATAATTGTAGCGTGTTGTATGGATATAAAGCATAAATTCAATAAATGCGTTCAAAATCGTTGCCAAATACCGACTAAATGCCATATTTGCGCGTCCAAACGTTGGTAAGCTTGGGACAGAACACGGTCTTTCGCATTCCCGAACGGAACACCCATACAAAAAAGAGGCCTACCGCAAGCGGCAAGCCTCTATAATAGCTGTATAGCACAGCAAAAAATTACTGTTTTACCAATTTTTTAGAAACCTCCAAACCGTCTCCTAATACCGTCACTACGTATATTCCTTGAGGTTCGTTCCCCAAATGGATATTGATCGTGCGTTGCTGAACGTCCGAAAATTCCTGCCAGTAAACCTGTTGTCCCGAAGCATTGTGGATCACCAACGTCACCTGCTCCTGCTGTTTGGCCAAGTCCAACTCTACTACCACCTTATTCCGAACAGGGTTGGGATTAATCGCCAATTGATCACCCTGGTTAATTTTATTAACATTAATATTGTCAATAATAGTCATGGTCAAGGTATCCGAATCGGTACAATTGTCTTTTGTAACCGTCAAAATGACATCTTCTGTGCCGCCATTAACAAACGTGTACATTGGATCGCGCAAAGTAGAAGTACTGCCATCGGCGAAAGTCCACAGATAGCTACTTGCATTAGAAGAATTGACCCCAAACAAATTGACCCCGCCACCTTGATTGAGATACACCGTAGTAGAGGTTGTTGTTGCAACAGCCGTCGGCGCAGGGGCCGCTGTGATGGTTACGGTTGTACTGGCTATTTGTCCAGAAACATCGCGGGCATCAATGGCATACGTACCTACCCCCACATTGGTAAACACATTAGAAGCTTGGTAAGCACCGCCGTCAATGCGGTATTCCGTACCGCCTTCACCTCCAATACTACCAATGGAAATATCCAACCCAGTTGCCCCGCAGCGCAACACCTCATCAAAAGCAGCGATGGACAACGGACGTGTTTGGTTCATGCAGAAGGTGGCCGTATCCGTAGAACCGAAGGCATCGCCCCAAGCCAACGTGTCGCCGTTGGCATCGGTAAGCAGGTAATAGCCTTGACCATTGGCGCAGCACAAACCATCGCCCCCCAAATCCCGAATTAGAAACTCGTAACAGCCTGTATCCAAACAAACCGAGCGCTGCATGTAGACGCCAACTTGGTTGCTCAAGGCAAACAATGGACTAGACGCCACGGTAACCCCCGAGCTATTGGTTAAAAACCAAGAAATGTCCGAAGGCATGCTGTCTAGTTGCAAGGTTACCGTTAGAATGTTGGGATTGTAATCGACAGCTACTACTTTTTGAATGCTGTCCACTCCGTTGGCATTTTGAACCACCAACGTAGCGCTGTACAAGCCCGCCGTAGGGTACACCACTTTGGGGTTGGCCAACGTAGACGTGCTAGGAGAACCTCCTGGGAAATGCCATTGCCAGCCTGGTGCAAGGTCTAAAGAACGATCTTCGAAAGCCACAGAATCGCCCACACAAATACCATCTGCACGATAAGAAAAATTAGCAACAGGAGCCGTAATAAGAGGAGCTTTTAAGTCTGCTTCCCAAATGCCACGCCCGTAAGTACCTGCCCGAATTTTCCCTGTTCCATAGTGGATTTCAAAATCGCGAACAATAACATTGGGCAAACCATTCATAAACGGCTGCCAATTGTACAGCATGGTATCCGTATAATACACTCCTACATCGGTACCTATATAAATGCCATCGTCGGAGTTGTTTTGGTAAATCATGCAATTGACAGGAATATTGGGTAAGTTTTTTGTTATGTTAACCCAAGTATCGCCCCCATCGTCAGAGGTATATACTTTGTCCATAGGAGAGATACCTGAAAACGTCACCCAAATTTTTAAAGGGTTCGTAGGATGCACGGTAATAGAACTAATACTGTTATTGGGAAGACCAGCAGAGACATCCACCCAGTTAGTACCTGAATCGGTGGTGCGGTACATAACTGTACTTGTACTAGCATAAAAATGCGTAATAGGTGCGCTTGGTGCAAGCGCCAAATTGCGAATGTTGCCCTGGCCAGCGCTGAAATTAGAAAGCGGCTGTTCCGTTATCCCCCTGTTAAAACTCATATAGACCTGATCGTAACCCGCCAATAGAAAACCATCGTCTGCTGGGTGCATCACCATAGGCGTAATCCAATTGCCCGTTCCTCGTGGGCCTGTAAAAATAGGAATAGACGAATAGCCTCCATCGGTTGAAAGGCTAAAATTACCATATTGAGAACTAGTAATAACTAGGTTAGAATCAAAAGGCGACATCAATACTTCCATGCCATCCCCACCATTGGTGTGCAGGGCAGAGTTGTTGCTAATCAAGTTACAACCATTGTCTTGTGTACCCCCAGCGAGTTTATTGGGCAATAATTCTGTTCCAGCAATGCGGTAAAATTGCGTAATGCTCAAACCATCCGACAGGTCAGCAAACGTAGTACCATCATCAGTCGATTTAAAAATTCCTCCATCACTACCACAATACAAGCGATTGCCAAATTTTTCCAACACATGAATATCAGCGTGGGTATAAGCCACTCCTGGAGGGTAATACCAGTGCGATTTTAGGTCAAACGTCACGCCCCCATCGGTAGAACTCCAAACATTAATCCCTCCTACATAAACTTCGTTGGCGTCATCGGGCGCCACACAAAGCGCCATATCGTACCAACTCTGTCCAGAAGTGGTATCGGCACCAGTAGCATCGTAGGCAAAAACGTTGGGAGAGTTAGCCTGTAGAGTGAAGGAGGTGCCTGAATTGGTAGAGCGGTACAACCCATAGAAACTAGAATAAAAAGCATCGCCCGCCAAGAAATAAACCACGTTTGGATCATCGGGAGAAACCGCAATTTCTGCGCGGTTGATGTCGCTGCTTCTCGGAAGTCCTGTGTTGGTCGTTGTCCAAGTGCTGCCCCCATCAGTAGACATAGAGAACGTTGTATTGGACAAATAAATCGTTTGTGGATCGCCAGGTTTTAACTCCAAATCGCGCCAACGACCAGTGCGTAAGCGCACCCAGTTGTTCCCCGCATCCGAACTTTTGTAAAGCCCCAAAGAACTCGCTACAAATACGGTATTGTTATCAGTTGGGTGAATAAGGATGCGGTAGATGCGGGTGCCAAACAAACTCGCATTGCCCAAAGACAAGGCGTTCCAGCTCTGTCCACCATCCACAGACTTCAACACGCCAATGCTATAGGTATCGCCGCCATCGTCGTCACCCGTTCCCAAATAAATTACATTGCTGTTGGTATAATCAATGGCAATTGCAGAAACTCCCAGAGCCTGTAATTGATCCGTCAAAACCGCCCAAGTTTGCCCCCCATCGGTAGATTTCCAGCAGCCGCCCGAAGGTGCCCCTACGTAAAGCGTATTGGGGTCGTTGGGATCTTCGGCTACAGCATTGATTCGGCCATTTCCAGGGTTGTAAGAAGAGGATGTCCAGTTGTAAGGCCCCATTGACGTCCAAAGATTAGCATTGCGGCCATTGGATTTTTGAATGCCCGCGCCGTATTTGCGTTGGAAGGCCAAATGTTGTTTCCAAACGTAGTTTTGTGGGGGGCGAATGCCGTGGGGATAAACGCGCGGTTCCCAAAAGGCTTCCCAACGTTTGTATTGTTTGTAGCCGTAGCCGCGTTTGTAGGGGCGATCTCCCCAAGCTTCGTTAAACGCACGCTGCACATCGTAAAAATTAACCGAGCGGTCTTGCATCATGTCTGCCCAGGGTTGCGCCCACAAATCGGCACTGAACCCAACGCAAAGCATACACAGAAAAAATAAGCGTATTGCTGTCATGGTAGTTAAATAGTTGGTAAAATAGAATGGTTTTATGGAGTAAAAATAGGCAGTTCAGCCTAGTGGTTATTGGCATTAGAATGCCCTAGTGTAAATAAAGTTACACTTGTATGCAATGGAGTGTGTTGCTTTTGTGGAGAGTTGGACTACAAAATTACATAAAAAATAAGAAAAAGCAGTTATAATTTTGTCAGAAGTGTGGGGTAGCGGGTAAGAAGCAACATATAATTGTTGGTCTTTTTTGTCTAATAGAGTGCGGTGGACTATCTTTTGATAATACAGTTGGAGTAAGTTGAAACAAATACAGCAACAAGGCAGCAAAGAGAAGCAGCTAAAATGAAAAATAAAAATGTCCTGAACGTTGCAGTTCAGGACAAAGTTTAATTGGTGTTGAGCAGCAGCCAAATTCTACACCTCTAGTACCGATCTCGAATCCAAGCCGCCACTTGAGAAGCGCGGGAGTTGTTTCCATAGGAGCCGTGGCGGCCACTTTCTAAATCTTGCAATACTTCAGTGATGGCAGTGTTGCGTTGGCCGTTGTTGTCCTCCAAATTCTTGTGGGATTTGCCTACACCTGTGAAGGTCACGCCATTTTTATGTATATGTACGTGCGGCTCTTTGTTGCCGTCTGGGAAATAAGTATCTTTCATAATAGAACATGTTAAATACAGAACAACAGTCAACACTGGAATTCTGTGGATTAAAGAATAGTATTAAATAGGGCCTAAAAGAAGCGAATGAAAACCAATAAATGTCGATTGGTGTAGGCTGCGGGTAGCGGTTGGTGAAGGAAGTTGCGCCAGTGCTTTTTGCAATACCTGCAACGCTTCTTGCAGGGTGTGAATAACTTTGTCTTTGAGCCGAAGGTTGGTAAAACGACTTTTTTTAAAGGCCTGAAAAAGCGCTCGGGCAGTGGCCTGCTTGCCCTCAACGGCTTGCACTTCTACCAAGGCCGCTTTCAAGCCGTGCAGCAATTGTTTGGCCAGTACCAATTCATCGGCCAATGCCTGTAACTGGTAAGCGAAGGTGTGTAGTTGCTCTTCTAGTTTGGTTACAGTAGCGGTTAGTTCTATAATACGTTGCTTAGAAGCGTGAATTTGTTGCTCCAAAGTAGAGCGCTCTATGCGGTTGCGGTCTTTTTCTTGTAAGTTGTATTCTATGGCCTCGTTCAACTGCCGAATTTTTCCCTCTATACCTGCAATTTCTGCAATTACATCCGAGAGTTTATCCAACAAGCCTGTTTTGTAAGCGATAAAGCCGATTAAGCCCGCGTATTTTGCCCAGCTGGTTTTCTCTCGAATTTCTGCCTTCTCTCTTAGCTTTTGTGTATGCTGTTGTTGATACAACCCAATCGCAGTTTGTTGTGCAACAATCTGGCGGTTGAGTTCGTCGCGTTGCCCTTCTTTGTTGACCAATTGTTGCTGTTGCGCTTGTTGCGCTGCTACCGTTGCTATTTTGTGTTGATGCATTTGGTTGCGCTCCTCTATGGCAGTGCTGTTGGCCGTTTGACAACGCTGCTCGGCTTTGGTGGTCGCCTCTGCGTGTATGGTAAGCAAGTCGGATAGCTCCTTTAGCCCTATTTTGAAATTGTCCAACTGAACCTCGGAGAGGGACTGCTCTTCCAGAAACAACCAATCTTGCAGTTGTTCTACCCGCTGTTTTAACAAAACTAAATCTGTCATGTGTATGATTTGAGGAGGATGTAATAAAAGGCACTTCTTCTAATAGGTCTTGCTCCTAGAAGAAGGCCAGTAGTCACGCAAGTAGCACTAAGAAGTGGCGGCTTCTTTTTCCGCAGGTTCTTTCGCAGGCTTTTTGGTAAGCGCTTCGGTTTCCTTGAGCAGTTGCTCCTCTGCTTCGCGCTCGCGTTTTTCGGCCTCCGAGTACCGCTCTTCTTCGTCTTTGACATAGCCCAAAAGTGACTTTGCGAGGGCTGGCGCTAGGCGACGAGCACCGTCAATAGAAGCGTTTTCTATGCTGCTGATTTCGATGTTGTTCAACACCTTTTTTCTAGCTTTATTGGCTTCTATGCTGTAGGCAGTGCAGATGTTGTGCAGCGCTTTCCAGCGAATGGCATAGTCGATCACAGGGGCTAGAAAGGCGGGGTCGTAGTAGCGTTTCAATTTGGTGGCAGCAGGGAACTTTTGAAAAATAGAGAGCTTGGTTTTGAAAGAAGGTTTGGACAAGCCCGCGCAGTATTGGCCAAGCGCCTTCCAAAAATGGGTAGCTGTTTTTAATGTAGCGACGACTTTGGAAAGGGCCATAATTGCTTGATTGAGCGATTCGACGGTAATGCGCAGAATGTCTTCCTCGGTTTGGGCATTTTCGATGGATTCGGTAAATTCCTTGATGCTGCCCAAGATGTCGCGTTTTTCTTTGCGCAAGGTGCTGCGATGCGTGCGCAAGTCTTTGATTTCTTTCCTAGCAGCAGCGGCAGCAGAAACCGCAAAATCCTGTTGTTTGTTGAGCTGGGTATTGAGCGCTTCCATTTTTTTGTCAAAGGTCTCTTGAGCCGATTGGTACGCCGCTGCCTTAGCTTGGTGCTTTTTCTCTGCCAATTCTTTTTCCTTTTTTTTCTTAAGCAATGCTTCCTCTTGCGCTTCGATCTTCTCCTGTAGAGCTTCCTTTTTTTCTTCCTTCTCTTCTGCCTCTTTTTTCTCTTGAAGATCCTTCAAGGTAGTTTCCAATACTTCTACTTCGCCTTCTTTTTCCTCTAAGATTTCTTTGGCTTCCTCCGCTTTATCTTTGGCCTCTTTGACAGGTTTCTTCTCTTTTTCTTGTTGATCTTCCAGTTGGTTTCTGGTGCTGGCTACTGCTGCAACCGCATTGGTCATAATGGTATACTTAGCGGTCATGCCCGCCATAACGGTAGAGGCGACCGCGCCTACTCCATTGGAAACAACCGCACTTAACCCCATTACCAATTCTCGAATTTGAGCCTCTTTGGCATCTTCTTTCGCTTCTTTCAACTCTTCCGTAGCTTCTTCAATTTCCTCCGTTATGTCTCCGAGTTTAGCGGAAGCAGCTTTTAGTTTGGCAACTTGCTCTCTTCGCTCTTTTGCTTTTTGTTTGGATGCATCGCTGCGCACATTGCGGCGCTCTATGGTATTGCCGTGTATCTTTTGCGCTTTGTCGGCCATCGTTTCAAACTTATTTGCCAATTGTTGGGAGGTATCAGCCATCTTACTCGCTGATGCTCCGATTTCTTCTAGCAATGCAAAAGCTGCCTCTTCTTCACAATTAAAAATACATTGATAAACCGTTACCATATTGGTCATACAACGTTCACACTCATTTTTAAACGACTGCATGGCCAGAGCCGCCTCGCTGCACAGTTTTTCCAACTCCGATTGTAGGTCAGAAATGTCTTTTTGTAAACCCAATTCTCCCGCAACACCATTAAAAGCCAAATACAATAGATCCGCGCAGAGATTTAGATTATTAATCACCTCTCCCAGATTCATTTCGTTTAAAATTTCTTGCTGCCGCTGCTCCAAAATAGAGGGAACCAACGGGATGTTATCCTCCAAATTGTAAGAAGTGCCGTCAATTAGAAATTCAACAGGATAAAAATCCCCCAGCTTTCCTTCCTCTAAGGTTAAATTTGTTTCGGGAATCGTGATCGTAAAGTCACCCAACGCACTGGATTTTTTTTCAATTTTTAAGGTAGACATGGTTAGTAATTTTAGAAGACTACACGAGGGTTCAAAAAAGGCAATAAGTAGCCTGTCCAATGGAGTACCATTGAATACTTAAGTCGTGAAAACTCGAGTGTCTTGTTAAGAATTGAAGGTAATGGCGTATTGGAAATAAGAAGCGTTCTCACTACTGTTCAACACCAAAACCATACGGTAATAAGTACCTTACAAAGCTACAAGGGAAACAACAAGGGGCTGTGACTCGAAAAGGGTAAATCAACAATACCCGAAAACAGGTAAGTTGCCTCATTGCTCTAGTGGCAGGGGAACAGGCGGCGGCACCAAATTAGCACTATCAACCTCCCCCAAGCAATACAAATAGCCGTTGCGCGAAGCCACATACAACCGCCCTTGATCAACTACAGGCGTCGATTCGCAGCGAATGCGCACTTGCTCCTTAAATGCAAAAGTGCTGCTATCGGCTTGCCATTCAAACCTAGAAATGCCTTTGCTCGTGGCTGCAAAAAGCTGTTTGCCCACCCAAATAGGCGTGGAAATAGAAGGGCCAACTCGGTATTTAAACACCAATTGAGGCTGTGGCAAATACAAACTGGTATCAAAGGTGGGTTGCGGCGGCGTATCTACCAACTGGTCGGTATTGACCACATACAAAAAACCATCAATCCCCACAAAAGCCGCCATATTTGGCTCTTCGGGCTGTTTGTACTGCGCGTTGACCGCCACAGAACCCACGACGCCCCCTTTCCAAGTCGCAAATTCAAAATCTGGTGTTGAAAAATACCACTGCGCTGCTCGGTCGGGCGGTAGGCTGGGATCTAATTTGAGGACGCCCCCCAACCCCTTGATGTATTGTTTCTCAATCGCCACCAACAAACACGCATCTGCCGTTACCACAGGCGTGCCGTCTATATCTGACCCCGTAAAATACATCCAATCCAAACTGTCTTTCTCCAAATGGTAGCCCCAAATACGTCCTGCACCAGAAGCGATATAAATCCGTTGACCCAACAAGGTCGGAGAAGCTTCCGTAACTAAATTCCCTCCATGGGTACGCCGATCAGATTTGCGGTACAACGTATCCCGTTGGCAGTAAACGTGTGGCTGTCGCAAACCCTGTTGCAAGGCAGCCCAGTTGGGATTGGGGTCAAATAGGGTGAAAATACTGTTCTCCAACCCCAAATAAGCAGTATCGTTTAAAATAAGCGCCGAGGCATCTACATCACGGCTGTAACTGCGCGTTTGGGTACTGTTGAGCTGCCAGCGGTCTTTGCCCGTTATCAAAGAAACAGCGCGGTAGCTCGGCACCGTGGTCGAATAAATGCTTTTTCCCGCTCTACTGCCTTGCAAAATCAAGGCAAAATCTTCCAAAGAATCGGCCTTGTGGTTGATCCAAATACTGCCCGTTCCTTTGATCACATCATCAAACCCATATTGCCAGATAATTTTTCCTGTAGCCGCTTCTATTTTTTTTAATTGATGATCGTAAGCGCCTTGTATCAGGTACTTTTTTCCATTTTCTACGAACAACAACGGTTGACCCGTCCAACCTGCGCCCTTCCATAGTTTGGTTTCTTGACCCACACGGGTGGTTCCCTGTCCCAAAAATAACTTCCAAATGGTTTGCAAATGGCTAGGCGCACTGTCGCCGTAATAATTGCGCGAAGGATGGTGTAAAAAAGTGCTGTTGAGCACATGTAAATTAAAATAACTGCTGTCCGTTTTTAAAAAGCTGCCCACATAGGCTTTGGAAGGCGAAACAATAGGGCGAAGGGCTGTCGCTGTGCTTGACGGTGGGGCGGGAGGGACGCTGTTTGGGCGATAAGCCAAATGCAAATGCGTCAATACACCGAGTGCAACAAGCGTAGAAAAGACAATTATAGCGAGTAAAAAACGCCTCCAATTCATAGTTGAGGATTCTGTTGGTTACTTTAAGATAACTTAAAAGTAGAAAAGTTAGCCCTCTTGTAAGAACAATACCCACACAGACTACTGCATTCAATTCAAAAAATGTAACTTTAACACCAGTAAAGGTCTATTTTTGATTCCACCTTTAACAACGCTTATTCAAATTTCCGTCAAGCACAATTGCACACTATGAACATGCGCAGCATTACCCCCGGCCAAATTGCCACCAAAGATTTACATCAATTCATCGTAGGCGCAGTAGCCCCTCGCCCCATTGCCTTTGTTTCTACCATCGACGAAAACGGCGTTGCCAACATTGCGCCCTATAGTTTCTTCAACGCCTTTAGTTCCAACCCGCCCGTTTTGGTGTTTTCGTCCAATCGCCGCGTAGACAACAACGAAACAAAAGATACCTTACACAACGTAGAACTCAACCAAGAAGTGGTAGTAAATGTTGTTAATTACAACATGGTTCGACAAATGGCCATTGCCAGTATTGCCTACCCTTCCGATGTGAGTGAGTTTGATAAATCGGGGCTAACCCCCATCGAATCGGAAGAAGTGAAACCGTACCGCATCCAAGAATCGCCCGTGCAATTCGAATGTAAGGTCAAAGAAATTATCACACTAGGCGACCACGGTGGCGCAGGCCATTTGATTATTTGCCACGTTGTCAAAATGCACCTCAATGAGGACATCCTAGACGGCGAGCGCATCGACCCCCACAAAATTGATTTGGTGGGCCGTTTGGGCCGTGCGCATTATGTGCGTGCCAGCGGCAGCAATGTGTTTGATGTGTACCAATCCGTCTTAAAACCTGCGTTAGGGTTTGACCAGTTGCCCGAGCATTTGCGCAGCAGCAAGCTATTAACAGGCAACGAATTGGCGCAACTGGCAGGGCTGTACGAATTGCCTAAGGACGAACTCATTAGTGAGTTGCTGCAAAGCGAAGAAGTAGTTAAGGTATTGGTTTCGGTCGAAGAGCCGAACGATGAACTGCTGGAAGGCTTGCACCAGCTGACTCGTAAGGCCTTAGAAAAGGGCGAGGTAGAGCGCGCTTTTGGTTTAGCGCTATTATTTGATTATATTGGATAAAACAATCGCCGCTCACGCCGAAACTACAACACTAAACAATCAACACTATGGATGCCCAACCTTCCCACAAATTGCCCCAGCATCTTCGGCAATTACTTAAAAATAAAACAGCAGTACTACCGATAGAAGGCTATCTCAATGCCCAAGAGGAAGTAGACTGTTTTGAGGTGGGGAGTTTGGCGTTGCAACAAAACCATTTGGAACTGGCGTTAAAAGAGCGCTTGGCGGCGCAGTTGGGGCTTTCGTCCGAATACCTTTGTTTGGGCAGCAACCCTCAAAGCTTGCGCAATTGGGTACTGCAAATTATATGCGAAGGCAAACGCGACCATTGTATTGGTTTTTTGCCACAGCGCCCAGAAATGAAGCAATTGTTGGACTTGCACCAGCTGCAACAAACCACCTTGCCCCTGTACCACGCGGTAGAACTGCCCGTATACGACATTCAAGAA
>CAYUZF010000007.1:27557-28124 GCA_964449615.1 uncultured Aureispira sp. | reverse complement strand
CCAAATGCCGTTACAGGAGCGCTGTTACAAAAATTTGATGTGGCAGATGTGGTGGCCAATTTTGAGGCGTGGGTGCTCTTGGATGAATCGGCTATCGGTGCCGCGCCTTACGAAAGCATGCAAAGTGTGGTGAAAACCTGTGACAACGCATTGGTATTGCAACGCACTGTTGGAGGATTAGCGCTGTTGGTGGCGCACCCTGCGGTCATCGAAGTATTGGAGTATTGTCGTCCTGCATTGCCGTTGGCACAATTGCAGTACGCACAGGACTTGCTGGACACCCCCCAAACCCCCAAAGAACACGCCGCAGTAATTGCCAATCTACAAAAAGAACGCAAGCAACTCCACGCGGCGCTAGAAACCCTGCCTTTTGTTCAAAAAGTGTACCCCAGTAGCAGCAATACCTTATTGGTAGAAGTAGACGATGCGGATGCTGTTGCAAACTTTTTGCGCGAATCCGAACGAATCTTAGTTTATCGTGTTCCTTCTATGGAAGAACTACGACAAGGCATTCGTTTGACACTGGGAACACCACTCGATAATTTGCGCTTGCGCAAAGCCTTCGAG
>CAYUZF010000007.1:26046-27547 GCA_964449615.1 uncultured Aureispira sp. | reverse complement strand
TGAATCCCAAACGGGCATTTTGGGGCGATGTTTCCAAAAACTTACGCAAGGCGGGTTCTTTCTTAGGACTGTTTAAGAAATTTTTAGGCGTCTAACAACAGCGCCACACCAATCAATCAATACCGTACACAACAATGAGAATCATACTCTTTACAGGAAAAGGAGGCGTCGGCAAAACCACTACTGCTGCCGCCACGGCGCTGCAATGCGCCAAAGAAGGCTTAAAAACATTGGTCGTTTCTACCGATCCCGCCCACAGTCTATCCGATGCGTTGGACGTTGAATTAAATCCAGAACCTACCGCCGTAGCTGATAACTTGTGGGGGCAGGAGTTCGACGTTTATTATTCTATGAAAAAAAACTGGGACAACATGCGCCACCTAATGACCGCCGTATTCAAATGGCGAGGCGTAGACAACGTGGTTGCCGAAGAACTATCGGTCTTGCCAGGTATGGAAGAAGCGTCCGCTTTTCTTTGGATCGAACAGTACTACCGCGAGCAGTTTTACGACGTCTTGATCATCGACAGCGCACCCACAGGAGAAACCCTCACGTTGCTCACGCTGCCACAAGTCATGCAGTCTTGGTTGACCAAAGCCTTCCCAGGCCAGAAATTAGTCATTAAAGCAGTGGGTAAGGTGCTAAAAACCACCAAAGGTATTCCGCTAGAAGAAGGCATCTCGGAATTAAAAAACTTATTTGACAAGCTGGAAGACGTACAAAAAATTATGCTCAATCCAGAAGTCTGTTCCATCCGCATTGTGGCCAACCCCGAACGCATGGTGATTCAAGAAGCCAAGCGCGCTTATACCTACCTCAATTTATACGGTTATAATGTAGATGCCGTAGTCGTCAATCGGATTTTACCAGAATTAGCGGGGAGCGCAGGCAGTGTTTTTGAGCAATATGTAAAATCTCAAGGGCAATACTTGCAAGACATCGAAGAGAGTTTCCAGCCATTGCCCATTTTTAAAGTGGAGCATCAAGGACAAGAGGTATTTGGCTTAGAATTGTTGGATAAAATTGGGAATGCCATTTACGGCGAGCGCAACCCTGCCGAAATTTATCAAACAGAAAGTCCTTTTGAAGTGACTGAATACGATACCTATTATAAGGTGTCTATGTATTTGCCTTTTATCGGCGAATCCGATTTTACCCTCAACAAATACGGCGACGAGTTGGTCATTACCATTGGCGGCCGCAAAAAAAGCGTCTTGTTGCCCCGTTTTGCCAACTTTCTACAATTGGAAGGCCATGCGTTCAACGATTCATGGTTGCACATTCGATTGATGAAAGGAGAATCTTAGATAAGTGTACTTAGTGTATACGAACAATAAACCCACTCCTAGTAGGCACGGTTATCAAGCGTAACCACTATATTGCCTGCTGGGAGTGGGTTTTATGAGTTTTTACCACGCCACTTCTCGCAAATCCTGCACCACCGCTCGCGCACCTGCCTGAATCAACTCCGCTTCCGAATAACTACCCACAACGCCAATTG
>CAYUZF010000007.1:24717-26036 GCA_964449615.1 uncultured Aureispira sp. | reverse complement strand
GCGTGCATACCCGTGACGCTGTCTTCGAAAATCCAAACCGAAGGAAAATCGGTTTCGTGCAAACCCAAACGCGCCGCCAAACTCAAATACGGTTCAGGGGCAGGCTTGGGGTGTTGGTAATCCTCTAAGCCCAATACCTGCGCTACTTGCAAGCCGTGGCGCTCTAAAGTCTGGCGCACAAAGGGCCGCGGGGCATTGCTGGCAATGCCAAAGGGCAAGACTCCTTTGGCCAACTGCCCCAATAAAACTTTAGCACCCGGCAGCAGCGGGGCGGCTTCCGCTTGCGCGAGCAAATGCTCTAATTTCAAATCCATATAAGCCTCGGCCTGTTCGGCATTGCCATAAGTGGCACTGAAATATTGGGCAATGTCCTTCGGCGAACGCCCACGCAAATGCGGTGGGAACTCCCCAACGCCCGTATTCCAGAGCGCTTGCGCGGCAGACTGCCAAGCACGGCCGTGCGATTTTTTGCTTTCCGCAATCACCCCATCAAAATCAAACAATAGGGCTTTGGGGCTGGGTAGTTTCGACAGTGGAACGGGGAGTGTGGCTTGTGGTGACATTGAACAGTTGTGTTAAATAATGATTCAAAAATTTACCAGTAGGGTCTAGCTCGGCACGCTTGGCCTTGAACGCTTCCCATTTTGGATAGAGTTGGCTCAATTCTTTGTCTTTGGCATGGAAACGCTTGCCCCAGTGTGGCCGCCCGCCATGCTTTAGAAAAATGGCTTCCACCACGTCAAATGCAGCATAATGATCGGCGTTGTTGGCATCGCGGGTGACACAACCTACCGTTACACAATCTTCGCCGTAGGCGTAGCTCAACCAAGCATCGTCTTGGCGTACAAAGCGAACGTCCATTGGGATGTGTACAAACGCGGGGTTGTTCCAATCGTCCAATGCCTTTTTTAGTTCTTTGAAAACCGCAGGAAAGCGAGACACCGCAATTGTCCATTCTGCCAATTCCAACGTACCACTGCGCGATTTGGTAACGGTAGCATCGTACAAGGTACCTTTGCTTTCTTTTTCGGTAGAAAAAAACAACCCCTGGATCAACCGATTGGCAAAAGGCGTAAGCTTAGGAAAACGCGTGGTGTATTTGTACAGCCATTTGGAGACACGGCGGCGGTGCTTTAAATAGTTGGGGCCTGTATTTTCCTGTACAGGTGTATCGGGGTCAATCTGGTTGCCCAAGATAACATAACCGTGGTTGGTATGCGGCATCCAAAGCACCCGAGTAAAGTCGTTGTCGGCCAACAAGCGCGGGTATTGTTTCACCCAATCGCTGTCCTTCATCTATGGCTCGGAGCAGGCGATCC
>CAYUZF010000007.1:16721-24707 GCA_964449615.1 uncultured Aureispira sp. | reverse complement strand
GTATAAACAGGCACACAGGCCAACGTAATTTCTGAGAAAATACCCAACACCCCCAGAGAAACCCGCACGGCCTCCATCAATGGTTCACCTTCGCTAATACTGCGCACACTGCCATCGGCCAAAATAAACCGACAGTGTACCATATACGAAGAGAGCAAACGACCGTCGCGACCCGTACCATGGGTTCCCGTAGCCAACGCCCCACCCAAAGTAACCGTATCAATATCAGGCAAACACGGAATGCTCCACCCTTTGGCCTGAATGGCTTGCAGCAAAGTCTTTAAGGTAATGCCCGATTGAACGGTAAGGTGCCGTTTTTCTTCGTCGTAGGAGAGTATTTTATTATAATGCGTATTGTCAATCAAAGTGGCTGTACCCGCGGCAATATCCGCAGAAGACTGTCTGGAACCGAACACACGCACTTTACCAGGCGCATTCTTGATAGCTGTAACCAATTCTTCTTCGCTGCGTACTTGGTGCAACTGTTCGTAGTTGTGTTGCACATTGGCATTCCAACTTGTCCATCTTTTGTTGTTATCAGACATAGTTATTAATTTAAAAAAAAATTATAGAAAACTAAGCCAAGCAACCGTTCTAGCAGAACCCTAAAACGAAAACAAGACCAGCAGTTTTGAAAAAATAGAAACTCTAAAACTCTAATTGGATGGGAGAAAGAAGTACCATCGTTGGGAATCTATCAACAATTGTTTTAGTATTTGGTTGATGGTTTTCTTTAAAAAAGAGAATAGTTTACTAATAAAAAACAATAAAAAAATACAATAAACTAGGTATTGAAAACCAGCAGCCGAACAACGTGTTGTCTTTTCAACTGTTAATAAAAAGTAACTTTTTCAGCGCGACCCTGCCTTTTCTATCCTGATCTGCGTTTGTACTTACAAAAACGAAAACGAATGAATTTGTGTGTGGATATTGGCAATAGCCAATTGAAAATGGGGGGCTATAATCAAGCAGGGGAACTATTAGGCGTAGTGCGCAGCGAAGTTTGGGACGAGCAGAGGTTGGTAGAGCAGTTGCAGACTTGGAAAATTCGGCGCGCTATTGTATCGTCGGTGCGGGGGCAAGATCAAAAACTAGTACAATTGTTGCAAACAGCGTTGGAGTCGGTGTACCTACTATCTGCCGAATTGGCGCTGCCCATTGTGAATGCCTATGCTACCCCAACCACCCTGGGCAATGATCGTTTGGCCGTAGCCGTGGCCGCAGCTAGTTTGTACCCCCATCAAAATGCGCTGGTGGTGGATGCAGGAACTTGCATTACCTATGATTTTGTAACTGCTGCAGGGGAGTACTTAGGCGGGAGTATTTTGCCTGGTATAGAAATGCGCTTTCGCGCCATGCACGAATTTACAGCCAAATTACCGTTGGTGGAGCGTGCCGCTTTGCCTTCTTTTATTGGAAACAGCACCCAAACGTCTTTACAAACAGGCGTTTTGTATGGTGTTTTGCACGAATTGGAGGGCTTTGCCAACCAATACCGCCAAGAATTTGGGCCAATTGTGATTTTGGTGACAGGAGGAAGCCTTCCCTATTTTGATTCTCAACTTAAAAGTAGGATATTTGCCCATCCCAATTTAGTGTTGGATGGCTTGAACGCCATTTTGCAGTATCAAGACAATAATTAATCAATGGCCGCCGCTTTATTTTAAGTAGGTGAATACGATCCATAGGTACAGACCTCTCGGCTGTGCTTCATTTTGAAATTTTTGAAAGAGATTTCTCTAAATAACAACCGTTCATGCAACAGCTTTGTAAGCATTCTTTGATTTTATTTTTTACGTTGGCTTTGTTGGCCATCAGCCTAGAGGCCAGCGCCCAATATGCTCGGGGCAACTCGCCTTATTCGCGTTATGGACTGGGCGATTTGCGCGGCAGTAATTTTGCGCCCAATGCGGCCATGTCAGGCGGCCAAGCGGCCATTTATAGAAGCTACTGGGACGTCAATTTGGCCAACCCCGCTTCTTATGGAAAGCTGCGGTTACCGCCACAGCGAATTGAGGGAACGAAGTACGGGGCTAACTGCCCAAGCCGACAACGGCAATCTTTCTTACCTCTCTTTGGCCTTTCCAATTACGAAAAGTTGGGAAATTATGCGCGACACTTTGCGCCGCGAAATTCCAATACAGTGGGGCATGGGCTTTAGCTTGGTGCCTTACAGCAATGTGGGCTACGACGTGGCCGTTACACGCAATTTGACAGGCGTTGACGATGTAGAATTTAATTACACAGGCGAAGGCAATAAATACCGCGTCAATTGGTCGAATGGAATTACCTACAAAGGGTTTTCGGCAGGAGCCAACTTGGGCTTGCTGTTTGGACAGATCACCAACCGCGAAATTGTCCGCTTCAACGATCCTGCCTATATTTATGATTACGACAACGAGCGTTCTACAGAAGAAAGCGGTGTTGGTTTTGCTTGGGATGTAGGGGTGCAGTACGAGCTGTTGCTAAAAACAGAGGAGCGTTCAAGTATAGAAGATGGAAATTTTTCTTTCGATAAAAAACTGGTTTTTGGAGCCTATGCAGGCGGTGTGAGCAACATCAAAACAACCTCTAACATACAGTATGTACGCAGTGCGCCTTTCCGACCCGTCGATTCTATCCAAAACATCGTGGGGGTAGAAGGCCAGTTGCAAATGCCGCTCAAAATTGGCGCAGGAATTGGGTTTGGCCGTGAATTGGGAACCTTAGTTGGGATTTCTTACGAATCTGAATTTTGGTCGGCGTTTCGCCGCGATGGGCAGAGCAGCGCGAATTTGGTAGATGCCCACCGCGTAGCGGTTGGCTTGCAATGGGTGCCCGACTTTGCCGATTACAACAATTTTCTAAACCGCGTCCGCTACCGCTTTGGTGCTCATTATGGTTTAGACGCTCGTTCTATTGCTGGTGCCGATGGTACGCGCTACCAATTGACGGACTATGGGGTTTCTCTTGGTGCTGGTTTTCCCATGCGCCCGCCCAAGTCCAAGAGTATTTTGGGTTTTCTTAATCTAAGTGTAGAGGCTGGTTATTTAGGACATCCCGAATTGATCAGTGATTTTTACCTGAAGGTGAATTTGGGCTTTGCCCTCAATGCGAGCGGCTGGTTCAACCGTGCTAAGTTCCGCTAAGTAGAAACTGGTAGGGCTATTGCAGCAAGGGTTTTTGGTAGAAGGAGTATGCATAGGCGCCCTACCAAAAACCCTTGCTTTTTTTATAGACCCGCCAAAATTTGGCTGCTTGGCATCTATCAAAATAAAACAGGTGGCAATTGCCCAAATAGCCGTTTATTTTTTGGTAAAAAATGCTATTTTTGCAACGCCTTAGACTAGGGAGAAAACAAGCAGCGTCCGAATTATGGCACGCTTTTGGAAAATTACTAAAGTAGCAAATGGCAAAACGCCTTAATTTTGCTCACCAAAAAAAACAATCACAACATCAAAATAAAAAAACACCAATGGTTATGTTAGCAACAAAATGGACATCTTTCTTGAAATGGAGTATCGGAGCCGCGCTGCTATTTTTTATAGCAGGACAAGTCAATGCGCAGTGTGAATCGTGGGAGGCTTATCCAGCAGGTGTGCAGACCGCTAAGGAAAAACACGTCATGTACCGCGACTTGTTCAAGTCTGAAAAATACAAAGAAGCTTTTGAGATTTGGAAAGACTTGTACGCTAGTGTTAAAATTCCTTTGCCTGCCAAAACCACCCACTTTAGAGATGGGATCACGATGTACAAGGAATTTGCGAAAGCGGAAAAAGACAAAAAGAAAAAGCAGGAGTACTTGGATTTGATGATGGACATTTACGACGATATGGCGGCTTGTCTAGGCGAAGAATCTAAAGACCGCGCTTACGAAGGCTACTACATCTACTCGGCTAGAGGTGGCAGCGAGCAAGCTATAGAGTATTTTGAGCGCGCACTGGAATTGGGGAAAAATGAAACCCACAACATGGTAATGGTTCCAATAAGTCAATTGACGGTGTATTTGTTTACCAAAAAACACCCGAAGTTCACCGCAGAATACATGCGCAACCTGTACAAACAGTTGGAAGAATTGAAAGACTACAACATAAACAACAAAACCGAAGACGCCGCAACTTACGAGAAAAAGTGGGTGCGTGTACAGGAAGAGTTTGAGAAAATCGAAGATCAAATTTTTGGCTGTGATTTTTATACCGAAAAATGGCAACCTGAATTTGAGCAGGATAAGTTGAACATGAAGCAGAACGAAGAGATTCTGGAAGTGATCAAGCGCAAGTGTGGCGCAGATAACGATTTTTACAACGCGGTGTATGCGGTGTATGAACCGTGGAGAGATTCCGTAGATTTAGCAGAGAAAGAAGCACGCTTCAAAGAATTGTGTAATTTGGAAAAAGGTAATTTCCGCGAACTACAATCTAGAAAAGCGGAAAAAGAGGGCGACAACGCTAAAGCGAACGAGCTTAAGAAAGAAGCGTTTGAATGGTACAAGAAATCTTTGAACGATCCAAGTACAGAAGATTGTGAAACCACCAACGAAGACAAAGGTGAATTGGCTTACCGCATCGCTTACGAAGAATACAGAAGTGGCGATTACAGCAGTGCTAGAAGTTATGCCAACAAAGCGGCCAGTTTCAAATCGGGTTGGGGCGAGCCTTACATGTTGATTGGAAACATGTATGCCTCTAGTGGCAAGCGTTGTTCAGGTGGTGTAGGCACGGGCTGGGACGCACAGGTAGTTGCTTGGGCAGCTATGGACATGTGGGCAAAAGCCAAAAGCGTAGATTCAAGTGTTGCGAGCAAAGCCAACAGCCAGATTGCTAAATACAAAAAATACTTGCCGACCAAAGGCGATATTTTCCAACGCGGCTTCAGAGAAGGCCAAAGCTATAAAGTTGGTTGTTGGATTGGTGAAACTACAACGATTCGTTCCAATGGAGAATAAGACTAAGAATAAGTAAATAATACAAGCATTCCGAATGACCTTTCGGAATGCTTTTTTTATGTGCCACCTATGCTGTTCGAGAAATAGAGCCGATGCTAAAGAATCTACTATTTTTTCTTAGTTTTGTGGTTACTGTTGGTTGTCGTGCAAGCGATTAGCCAAGCATTTTACTAAAAAAAACAAACAATCAATGACCGCCAAGCATTTGACCGCTTTATTGGCTACTGCTTTATTTTGGACTTCTTGTTCCAATAGCAAAATTGTAACTCTAGACTATACCGTAGAAAACCGACAATTGGATACCGTTTCGGTAACGGCTTCTAGTTCCTCTAGCTTTACCCGCCCCACCTACAACCCCAGTGCTACCCGTACCCACGACCTCGTCCACACCAAGTTGGATGTCTCTTTTGATTGGCAGCGCCAATACCTCAATGGCAAAGCGCTGTTAGAAATCAAACCCATCTACCAACCCAGCAAAGAACTGCGTTTAGATGCTAAGGGCTTTGACATTCACAAAGTGGCCATGCTCAACATTACAGGACAAACGCCCCTGCAATACCGCTACGACAACAACAAGGATTTGTACATCACCCTCGACCGCGAATACCAAGTGGACGAATTGTTTCGCTTGCACATCATTTATACGGCCAAACCCAACGAGTTGCCACTAGGCGGCAGTGCTGCCATCACTTCGGACAAAGGCTTGTATTTTATCAATCCACTAGGGGAGGAGCTGGGCAAACCCCAGCAGATTTGGACGCAGGGCGAAACAGAATCCAGCTCTTGTTGGTTTCCAACCATCGACCGCCCAAACGAGCGCTGTACCCAAGAAATTTACATAACGGTACAACAGCGTTTTCAGACGCTTTCTAATGGTATATTGGTGGATGCCATCAACAATTCGGATGGTACGCGTACCGATTACTGGAAAATGGACCAGCCCCACGCGCCTTATTTGTTTGCAATGGTGGTGGGCGAATTTGCGGTCGTAGAAGAAGAGTGGGACGGCATTCTGTTGCAGTATTTTGTAGAACCCAAGTACCGCCCCGATGCTAAAGAAATTTATAAAAATACCCCGCAAATGCTCACGTTCTTTTCAGAGCGTTTTGGAGTGCCTTACCCCTGGCCAAAATATTCGCAAGCGGTAGTACGCGATTATGTGTCGGGCGCTATGGAAAATACAACGGCTGTAATTTTTGGGGATTTTATTCAGAAAACACGCCAGAGTTTGCTGGACAACAGCGATATAAATGAGGGCATTGTCGCCCACGAACTAGCACACCATTGGTTCGGTAATTTGGTAACCTGTGAGAGTTGGGCCAACTTGCCTTTAAACGAGTCGTTTGCCAACTACAGTGAGTATTTGTGGTTTGAACACCAATATGGGCGAGATGCTGCCGACCATTTGCATAAGCGCGCCGTAGACGGTTATATGAATCAAGCGGTAGCCAATGGCGATCAACACCCGTTGATTTATTACGGCTACGACGACAAGGAAGACATGTTCGACGCGCACAGCTACAACAAAGGCGGACTGGCCCTTCACATGCTGCGCAAGCAACTCGGCGACGAGGCCTTCTTTGCCAGTCTGAACATGTTGCGGTATACGGTAGGCGACCGCGCTTTTTTTGCCGCCCTTCAAAAATACTTGACCGACAACAACTATCAAGCGGCAGAGGCAGCGCACTTGCGCTTGGCGTTTGAAGAAGTGACAGGACAGGATTTGAATTGGTTTTTTGACCAGTGGTTTTTTACAAAAGGACATCCCAATTTAGAAATTACCAAAGAGTATGATGCAGGGCGCAAACTGTTGAACGTGACCGTGCGCCAGACACAGAGTATTCGCGAAACCACGGTTTTCATTTTGCCTTTTGCCATTGATGTGTATACCAGCACAGGCAGCAAAGCGTTGCGCACCAATGTGCGCATGACCCAGCCCAAACAGACCTTCAGCATTCCCGTCAGCCAAGAACCCGTATGGGTAAGCGTAGATGCCGAGCGAATGTTGCTGGCTAGACGCAATTACAAGCAGAGCGAAGAAGAGTTGATCCAGCAGTATAAAATTAGCAAGCTGTACCAAGACCGTTCCGAAGCTCTATCGGGTTTGCGCTATGAGCAAGACGGAAATGCGGCGATCCAGCAGGTATTTGAACAGGCGCTCAACGATCCTTTTTGGGCAATTCGGGTACGCGCCATTGACGGCATTAAACTAGATGCCAACAGCACAAGCATTCTAAATAAAATTGCACAGTTGGCCAAAAAAGATCCTCGTCCACAAGTGCGCCGTGCAGCGATACAACGCCTTACTCAAGTGGAGGGCAACCCTCATTTGGCCGTTGCGCAGGAGCGTATTGATCAGGATTCTTCTTATATGGTAATGGCGGCTTCCTTGCAAGGGATTTACGATAACAACCCCGCTTTGGGCATACAGTATGCCGAGCGTTTGAAAGATGTCGATAACGTCTCTATTCTATTGAGCATTGCTAACATTTATGCCAAAACAGGCGAGCGCAACTACTTGTCTTTTTTCGAAAACAATTGGAAAAAAACGGACAACTACGCGCTGTTTACCTTTATGAGACGCTATGCAGATTTAATTGGCAACATCAAAGACGATAATTTAACCAAACAGAAAACGGAATATCTGCGCGGCTTGGCCATGGATGCAACGACCAGCAAATGGGGGCGCTACGCCGCTGCCAGCGCCATCAAAAAATTGCGCGACGACGCTTATGTACTCGTAGATAAGGATTATAAAGGCATCGAAACGTCCTTAAACGCCTTGCGCGGACAAGATGTGAAAGACGCCATTGAAAAAGTACAAATCTTGCGCGATGATAAATCATCGGAAACCTACCAAGATGCAGTGGATGCTATTGAGCGGTTGCGCGGGGAGGAAATCGCTACCATTTTGGAGCGTATTGAGGCGTTTGCACGGGTGAACACTTACGACCACATCGATGCCTTTATGACCGACATCATCAATTGGGAGCAGGATGAGAATTTGTTAAAATTATACGGAACATGGTAAAAGCAGATGGGCGTTGAGCGAAGTCGAAACG
>CAYUZF010000007.1:13819-16699 GCA_964449615.1 uncultured Aureispira sp. | reverse complement strand
ATCTATTCACTCAAAGGCGTGTATTTTAAAAAATAAGCCGTATCGCCGTCGGGTCTGTCCCAAGTGTGGAAAACCTTGAACCCATAACGCTGGTAGACCAGTGCGTTTTTGTGCATGCGGGTTTCTGCATAGATCGGCAACTGCGTTTCTTGGGCAATGCGAATAAATTCGTCTTTCATTTCTCTAGCAGTGCTGGTCGTCGTACCGCGGGCGTCTTTGACAATGCCCCAAAACCAACAATACAGATACTCCCCCTCGTCGGGCAATTGGCTTTTGTTGTACCGCTGCGTTTTTAGTAAGCTAAGTGCTTTGCGAAACCCCGTGACGTGGTACACCAATTTCAACTCCTCCCACCAATCTTTCCAAAAGCTGCTCTCCTTTTTACTGGTTCTAAAAAGGATTGCAACGCCGTTGCCGTCTCGACTTACCAGCAGCGCATTTTCTCGAAGAGCTTTCTGAACGAGGTAGCGCGCCAAGTAAGCAAAACGCTGCTGTTCGTCGCCCCCTTTTTTGACCAAGTCAATAGAGGTCGGAATTTCCTTGATGATTTCAGTGACTTTGTCAATGATGGATGCTTGTTCGGCTGCTGTCATAATGCTGCTTTAGGATTTGTATAATAAAGATAACAACAAAAAAAACTTTACCAACCGTTGCTAAAAATAAAAAGGATGAAAGCGCACCCCGCCTGTAGTATTCACTTCTAAGGCAGGAAAAGGTAGTTTGAAGATGTTGAGAATCCCGAACACCGTTTTTAACCATTTGTGGCGGGTAGGGATGCGCTCAAAATCAATGTCAAGCGACAAAAAGAACTGGCTTTGGCGCTGGTAGCGGTCGGGAACTACAAAAATATTGCCTTGTTGGTCTTCCCAGCGGTTGCGCTCGGCACCATAGACGTGTTCTATGCCATAGCCTACGGCCACATTGACCCATTGGAACGGCGTTTTTTCCGTGGTTTGTGGTAAAAAAGCAGCGACATTGGTGGAAAACCAGATGGTTTGCCCGTTGTATTCTTTGAATAATAATTCTGGGGCGCTTGTGCCGTAGAGCTGGGCTGCGCGCTGCTGCAAACTAGTGGTGGCGCTGCTGTTGAGCGCTTGCAGAGGCGTTTGGGAGTAACGTGGGCGGTGTGCCGACATTTTCCAACGAATGCGCTGTTCTTGCCAGAGTAGTTCTTGCGCCAAATACGTACCCGACCCCAGTACATTAAAGCCCATATCGCCCCAAGAGAATCCCCACTGCGCCGAAAACCCATCCATGACTTCCAAGGTGGTTTGGAACAGCAATCCCGCACCAAAGCCAATCCAGCGCGCTTCTTTTTGGGGAACGCCCGTCCATCGGTACAAATCGCCCACCCATTTGCTCTCGAAGTAGCCCGTCATAGCGTGGCCAAATTTGTCCATCTGCCGCCAGCCAAGCCAGTCGTTGAAGGTGTGGAAAGCACTGCGGGGGTAGTTGGCGTACCAAGCTTGGTAAAGTCCAACGGTAGCCAAACTATAACTGCCTGCAATACCCGTTGTCATGCCCCAGAAGCGTCCTTTCTGAAAGCTGGGAGCAGGTTCAAATAAAGATAGCCGTTCTGTTTGTACAACAGAAAGGCTATCCGATTGGGCACACGTCAGGGAACTAGCAAACAAAAGGCTAATCCACAGTAGTTTTGACTTCATTGGCGGCGCTTTGCGGTGGTTCTTCGACGATAATCCCCTCGCCACGTCTCATTTCATAGTAGAGCAAACTGCGGCGGGTTTTAGCGTCTTGCAGTTCTACGGCACGCAACAAACGCTGCTTGCCTTTGTGTAGACCTCGATGGAAGAGAACAAAGTAATCTTCTTGCTTGGCTTCGTCTCTTACCTCTACTTCTAAAATAGTGCGAGGCTTGTTGTCTTCTCTATCTTGGTAACCTTCTACTTCGTATACTTTTTTTACCAACAGCTTTCTTCTATTGCCATCTTTAGGATTAAAGATAATATACTGCATCAATTTCTCTTTCTTACCTTTGTTGACCACCTCTTCTTCAAAACGGATGTCGATTTCGTCCCGAGGATAAATGCGCGTGATTTTTCGGTTGTTGAGATCCGACTGGTTTTCGTAGGATAAGAATGGGTAAAGCACCTTGCCCCACAATTCATCGAGTGTTCTGCTGTCAAAATCTTCTTGATGGGTAAAAAATTTCCCATCTTCCAGAGCTTGTTCTTCGGTGATGTTGGGCAGCCAATACACGTGTTCTGGGTCGGCCATACTGGGGCGGTACTTAATCATTTCTACCTGTCCGATGGGATCGCGATAGAACTTCAAATAGCCCTCTAATTCTCGGTTGGTATGATCTACCAAGTAAAATTCA
This sequence comes from uncultured Aureispira sp., assembly GCA_964449615.1. GTDB lineage: Bacteria > Bacteroidota > Bacteroidia > Chitinophagales > Saprospiraceae > Aureispira. Next base: position 14,361 of record CAYUZF010000007.1, on the reverse strand, counting down.
ACCCCATAATCCTGCTTGTCTACAATACGAGAGATGCGCAAACGATAAGGCTCTACATCTAGTGGTGGATCTACAATACCCGCAGGCGTATAGTTGGCGCGTTCATTGATCAAAACACTAGAGCGCGAAACTTCAAACGATACAACTCCCACATCGAAGGGGTCGGGGTAGTGGGCAATGCTCATTTTGCCCTCTGAGGGGACAAAAGTATAACCGAAAAAATCCGCTGGTTTGGTAAAATCCTGGTCTTCTACCCACGTGTAACGCGTTTGGTAAATGGTCATAGGATCTTGTGCCCAACTTAAAGTGGTGCAACAACAACATAAAAGGATAAAGAAGTAACGTGCCATAATACTAGTATTTTAAGGAAGTAACACTCCATATTCTACAAGGAAGAACAGCGGGAAATGTCTACCGTTTGAACTCTATAAACGCAGAACGGTTTTTCAGGATGGGATTTTAGGTTATAAGGCTCCTATGGGGCATTATTGGCAGTAACCTGAACAAAAATAAAAATTTATCCAAGTAATTCTCAATATTGA
>CAYUZF010000007.1:12863-13805 GCA_964449615.1 uncultured Aureispira sp. | reverse complement strand
TGTTTAACTTAACTTTAGAAACAAAAATGCATGAAACGCTTTACCAAAGGCCAACCATTCTGCTGTTTGTAAGACAAAATAGTGCCGCAACAATAAGTTAGGGCAAGGCTTATGCCATTTCTTTGCTATTGGCTATCAATTTTTATTGTATGACGCAAATCAAAGCGCGTTTGCGCAATTTATATTATACGTTTCCCATTCAGTTAATCCGCCTGCAACTTAAACACAATGTATTGCTGTTGAGTTTATGGGCGGTGCTGTTTGCGATGGCCAGCGGTCAAGTTGGAGCGTCTATGGGTTTGCACAAACTGTTCCTAGACCCCGAATACAAGGGCGTAGTGGGGTTCTGGAGCTTTTTTATCATCGGTTTGGCCTATGGTAGTTTTTTTATTGCTTGGAATACCAGTATTTATATTCTCAACAGTTACCGTTTCCCTTTTTTGGCTTCACTTTACCGCCCGTTTTCCAAATTTAGCTTCAACAATTGCCTCATTCCCATCTTCTTTTTATTCTTTTATTGTTATAAAATCATCGCTTTCCAATGGTACAACGAATATGTGGGGGAGTATAGTTTGCTGTACTGTTTTGCTCTGTTGCTGGGAGCCTTTACCATGATTGTATTGGCAATGGTCTATTTTCATTATACCAATACCGATGTACAGAGCTACCGCAAACAAAACAAACTCAAATTGTCCAAAATGCTCAAAGCGATTGTAGTACAACGCAAGCAGCGCAGTGTCAATTTGCAAGAAGATGGCCCCTACAAAAATGCTTGGCGCGTAGATTTCTTTCTCAACGAGCGCTTCCAATGGCGCATTGTACGCCAAGTGGGGCATTATAATTTTAAGCTGCTGGAACGCGTATTTCGGCAGAACCACGCCAATGCTTTTGTCATACAAAGTATTAGCATTACGCTGTTGATTTTGATGGCGTCTTTGGTAG
>CAYUZF010000007.1:12495-12775 GCA_964449615.1 uncultured Aureispira sp. | reverse complement strand
CAGTGCTTATGGATTAAATTATGAGGTAGCGCCTACGCCCTATTCGCTGCCTGTTTTGGATTCCCTTTGCTCTAAGCGCCAATACCGAGAAGACAGCGAACAAATGTTGCAAATCTTGGAGCGCTGGCGGGCAAAGTTTGACGATCAAGGTGGTCAAAAGCGTCCCAAACTGGTCTTGCTCTGTGTAAGTGGGGGGGGGATACGGGCGAGTTTGTGGTCGCACCATGTTATGCGAGAGGCCGACCGCGCTACGCAGGGGCGCTTAATGCCACATACCGCA
>CAYUZF010000007.1:0-12485 GCA_964449615.1 uncultured Aureispira sp. | reverse complement strand
ACTGATCACGGGCGCATCGGGCGGCATGTGGGGGGCAGGCTTGTACCGCGAGTTGTACCACCAACAGCAGCTCGGCAAAAAAATGGACTTGTACGACCGTCGTTATCTCGACTACAGCGCCAAAGATTTAATGAATTCGTTGGCCTTTACGTTTTTGGTCAACGATATTTTTATTCCCTGGGTTAATCGAGAGGTGAACGGGCATACCTACCGCCAAGATCGCGGTTATAGTTTTGAACAGCAATTTATAGAGAATACGGAGGGCTTGCTGGCGCACGATTTGGCCTATTACAAAGAAGCAGAAGTGCAGGCGCGGATTCCTTTGTTTTTTATTACGCCGTTGGTGGCCAACGATAGCCGCCTATTGGTAATCTCGCCGCAGCAGGTTAGTTTTATGATGCGCCCGCCTTTTAGTTATCAAGGGCCTACACAGTCGAGTGCAATTGACGCGGTAGATTACGGCGCGCTTTTTCGGGCGCACGACCCTATGCGGCTGCGTTTTGTGACGGCCTTGCGCATGAATGCAACTTTCCCTTTTATTTTTCCGAGTGTGCAAATGCCAAGCGAGCCGATTATCAATTTGGTAGATGCGGGTTTTAGAGATAATTTTGGCTTAGAAATGGCCACGCGGTTTGCCGCTATTTTTAGAAAGTGGATTCGCCGCAACACAGACGGGGTCGTCATCGTATCGGTGCGCTCCTACGCCCAAGCAGAAGAAATAAAAGAAACCACTTCCCAGTCGCTGTCTGAATTGGTTTTTAATCCGCTAGGACCGATGTTTGCCATTGACGCACTACAAAATTACCACCACGATAATTATGTTTCTTACCTCAAATCAAAAATTGGGTACGATAAGGTAGAAATGGTGGATTTTATCTACGAACCGACGTTGTTGGAAGAGCGCGCCTCTTTGAGCTTGCATTTGACCCAGCGCGAAAAAAATGACATTCTAAACGCCATTAATTTGGAGCACAACAAACGCAGCATACAGCGCTTAAAACAGCTTTTGCGTTAAGCTAAACCCCTATAAAAACCCATAAAGCCATAAAAAACAGCAGCTAAGGGAACTATTTTGGTTAATTATTTGACGGAATCACAAATCTTCTTATCTTTGCACGTCCAAAAAGAAAAGTATTTACTTAGAATAAACTATAACGATTCAAATGAAAACGATCGCATTAACAGGTACTGAAAGAACTGAAACAGGCAAAAAAAGTACAAAAGCTATACGCAATGCCAACTTGGTACCTTGCGTTCTGTACGGTGGTGAAAACAACCTCCACTTCAGCGTTGAACCAATGGCGCTAAGAGATTTGATTTATACCAATGAATTTAGAATAGCCGAAGTAACCGTAGGCAGTGATACGCGTCAAGCAATTATTAAAACGGTACAATTCCACCCCGTTACAGACAGAATCATGCACGTTGATTTGTTGGAATTGATAGACGGCAAAAAAGTGAAAGCAGAAATTCCAATTCGTTTGGTAGGTTCTGCTACGGGCGTGAAAGTAGGAGGTGTTTTGATGCAGAAAATTCGCAAAGTCAAAGTACTAACTACTCCTGACAAACTATCTTCTTTCATCAATGTAGACGTTTCGCACTTGGCATTGGGTAAATCTATCCGTGTTCGCGAAATCAAGGCAGATGAAGGTATTGAAATCATGAACGCTGGAGGAATTCCATTGGCTTCTGTAGAAGTACCTCGTGCTTTGCGTTCTTCAGAGGCGCGTACCGCTGCCGAAGAAGCACAAGAGCAGTAAAGAAATACGGTCAACGCTTTGTTATAACCAACAACAGACGACTAATAACCATAAGGGACGTATTGGGAAGCTTTTTCCAGTACGTCTCTTATTGTTAGAGACTACACTTGCTTGCTTGTATGCGTAAGCGGGAATACATCGGCTATAAACAAAGCAGAACAACTAAACAAAAAACGATGTTTGGATGGTGGAATAAATTATGGAAGCGTGGTGCTGCAACTGCGCAAAAAAACGACAATACAGTGAAATATCTTATTACGGGATTGGGCAACCCTGGTGCAGAATACAGCGGCACCCGCCACAACATTGGCTTCGACGTCGTCGATTATTTAGCAGCCAAGTTTGAAGTGTCGTACAAAAGCGACCGCCATGCTTATGTCGGAAGTTTTCGGTACAAAGGTCGGCAGTTTGTTTTGGTAAAACCGACTACTTACATGAATTTGAGTGGGCAGGCGGTGCGCTACTGGCTGCAAAAGGAAAAAATCAAGTTGGAGAATTCGTTGGTCATTTTAGACGATTTGAATTTGAAATTTGGGCAGGTGCGCCTTAAGGGTAAAGGCAGTGCGGGTGGACACAATGGGCTCAAAAATATAGAGCAAGTTCTACAAACAGGTGCTTACCCTCGCCTCAAAGTAGGCATTGGGGATCGCTTTAATAAAGGGCGGCAGGTAGATTTTGTGCTGGGCAAATGGAACGATGAAGAAGAGCCACATTTGAATAAGATAATAGCCCATGCTGCCAATGCAGTGCTGCAATTCGCAACGATAGGCATTGATCGCTGTATGAACCGCGTCAACACCAATGTCTTGGAAGAGAAAAAAAAGAAAACAGCAAAGCAACCACAAAAACCACCAATTGATGGCGAAAATAATCCAACGCCACCGCTTGATAAGAATTAAAAAGTAGTAGGATATATACAGTAGTATGAACAAGGGTACGAAGAACTATCTTGAGCAATAGTTTTTTGTGCCTTTTTTAGTTTATAAGAAATAGTTCTCTGCTACAGACTTCTTTAGTTGGGAATACACAGCTATGAAAATAAAAAGGAGCAGAAAAAAAGTAAAATTAACCCGAGCTGAAGGAGGAGTAAGGTTTTTTTATTTACAATGTTGGTTATCAGTTTTTTATAAGAGCGAATTGGCGTCAAGACTATACTTGTCTTGGGGTAGAAAGGAAATTATTTTTAGAAAATTTCACCTTTTTCAAACAATTCAAAGACCGAGCCTGTTGTATATTTCGAGAGTGACGCACAACATACTTTCAAGGTCGTTAAGGCCATGCAAACGGACAATTATTTATTGAGAACAACATTTTTCACTCTCGGTTATTTAATTTACATATAACATTCCAGATCATTTGCTACTAGTCTGCCTACTAGCAAACTGGAGAAAGTATGTGTTGAATAGTCAAAATCACAGTTGACTATTCAATGAAAAATACAAATTTTTAAACAAAATTAAAGACACACTATGTTTACAATTAACACGAAATTTATTACAGCATTTGTAGCCACAGTAGCACTAATTTTTGCTACTAGCACCGTTGATGCACAGATTACTAGCCGCGGAACGTTCATGATCGGTGGAGAGTTGGGACTTTCTAGTTCTTCTTCTACGGTAACTACAGATGGTATTGGTACAACCAATAACAACGCGACGCAGTTTAATATTGCGCCTTCTATTGGTTATTTCTTCGCCAACAATTTGGCGATTGGTGTGGGAATTGACTACACGTTGAACACTTCAGAAGATCGCTTAGACAGTGACTTGTTGTTCGGACCATTCGTTCGCTACTACATTCCTTTTGGAGATGATAAGGCCTTGTTTTTCGAAGCAGATTTTGGCTATGGTAACACAGCTGACCGCGTAGAAAACAACGGGGTAGAGCGCCAAGCATTGACACAAGTATTTGCAGGTGGAATCGGTCCTGGTTTTACCATCTTCTCTAACGATGCCATTGGTATCGAAGCATTGGCCAAATACAAATTTGGTAGCGGTAACAGCAGCATCTCAACAGATGGCAACACCACTACCAGCACTTCTATTACACACGCATTTGACTTTTCAGTAGGTTTACAAGTATACTTTACAAGAGTACAGCCTGCTTCAAGATAAGAACGAACACACACAATACCTATAAACACACACAATACCTATAAACACACACACTATCTATAGGACACATACCCAATGGCCTGTTTTTCCGAATACGGAAATTCAGGCCTCTTTCTTTAGGGTGCGTTGAGCGTAGCCGAAACGCACCCTAAACCTTCTACAGCTGTTTTCCTGTTACCAATGTCCACTTCAAACCTACATCCAGAAAAGCACCACTGTTGGAAAAGAATTTTTCAAAACTGTCTTCCATCGGAACAAGGTCATCGTTAAAATAAATTTCTCCAAAGTAAGAATAGTCTACAGACTGAATAAGCCCCCATCGGTAATTAACGGTAGTATTGAAGGAGACATATTCCGAAAGCATTAACGTTAAATAAATGCCAGAGCGAATGGCAACACTATTTCGCATATTGGTCAAATACACTTGATAGTCCAACTGCATATCAGATCCTGAACCACTGTTGGTGGTATAAACCGTTCCTTCGTAAAAATTATGTACTTGCTCCGAAAAATTGGGCCAACCAATATCCACACCCAACAAGCCTCCGATGTGTACCTTTTTCTTTTTTATAAAAGGATGCTGTACAAAAAAACGTCCCTCCCAATGGTTGTTGTTGAGTTGTATACTCGGAAACCCCTCCCGGTGTTTTGGGAAAATAGGCAATCCCCCCACAAAAATAGGAACTGTAGACCAACTGTACAAAACGCCTGCGCCTACCTCTAAGTCTGTGTTGAACAATTTCACAGAAGCAGACAAACCCAAGCCATAGCGAGGGGTATATTTATTGCGATCCGCAAATCTATACAATTCTCTTTCCTGCAATTGAATCAATCCTACGCTGTTGTCTAAACTCAAGGAAAAACGACTTTGAGCCTGTGAGTGTATGCCCATTGCGAGTGCGCTGATTATTAGAATGAATTTCATGATTGCTAGTTGTTTTTTCTATAAAATCGGGAAGGGTCTTACAAGACCCTTCCTACACATTTCAATAGCTTATTTTTGACGTATTAATTCCAAGTTCTAGTGAGAATACGTACCCCTGCACCAGACCAGCCTGTCGTTATGTGGACAACGACAGGGGTAGTACTATTGGGAAGTCCACCTCCTGCTTGTACCCAACTTCCATAAGGAGAATTCTTAGATCTATAATTGAGTGCAGGAGCACCCGAGCAGACCGTATAAGAACGGGGGCCATGAACGTCTTTCTCGAATAATTCAAAACAAAGACGTTCTGAGTCTTGAAGCAAATCATTGGGCCATCCATTAGCAAAAATAGCTACATTGGCATTACTAGGATTAATGTGTTTCCATCGACCTTCGTCTTTTTTTGCAATTTTCACCATACAACCAGAAGGTAAGTTTCTGCGATAGCCACACCAAGAGTGTAGAACGCCTGCTACCATATGAATTTCTCCCTTACCTTTTATCCACGACTCTTTTTTATCATTTACATAAATTTGATGAACCTCTGCACTGCGTCCTAGTGTTCTAGGCCCTCCCATATTTCTCGTTGGAGAGGTAACGGGTAGTTGTCCATTGGACTCCACTACTTCGTTAACGGAGACAATCCATACCAAATGCTGCTGGGCATAAGTCTCATCAACAGCTATGACTTCTACTTGGCCTTGTGCATTCAGTTTAAAACCGATTGTGGATTCTACTTCTTGATGTCCAAAGCAAATGACAGGTATCTCTTCTAAGTTAGCGTCCTCTACAAAAGGAATATACAACTGCAAAAAGTAATGTTGATTGTCCCAAACGAATCCATTCATAATATCTGAAATTACAGATGCGCCCGTTAGCTCGTTGTAAGTGTCGTAATCGTGCCCAATTGTGGTGATATCATCCTGATGAGCGGTAATGCTGCTGTTCATTTCAGTAGCTAGGTTTATATTAGCATCTGAACAAGTAGCTATTAACTTTTTAAAAAGCACATTGTCATCGTCGTCAAACTGTAAAGCTACTTCGCTATTGACTATGTCGACAAAGCTATCGTCATGTGATAAATCTAGCAAGCCCATCATCAACGTTTTCACTCGATCTCCCAGATAAGCATCTGCCAACAGTATTTCAGGTGGATTGGATAAGTCGGGCTGCTCTGCGGGAACAACATATGGTTCTACTTCCTTTTGGCAGGATAAAACAAAAACAGAAGCAACAAATAAAAAAAATAAATTTTTCATAAGATTTTAAATAAGTTTCCCTCCCCATTTATACCATGCATAAATGATAAAGAAACATTTGGGGAAAAGAAGGGAAAGTGTTAGAGAATGAGATAGTAAAGGTGGGATACATTTTTTATATTCTCTAATATAGAAAACAATCTAGAGATGCACGTCATACAGATTGTTAATTATAAGTTAAGTATGTTGTTTTTAAGGAGGGAGTTAAAGATGGTTCATTTTTTATTGTGTTTTGGTTGCGGAAAATTAAGCTTCTTTTTCTAAGTTATACCCCCATAAGATTGTAAATAAAGGAACAAGTACATATATCTCTTACTACAAAACTACTACTCATACACGTATTCATACACCTCCTTCGAGATGTACTTTTTATTATTGACCAACACCGACTTGGTCACGATGTCGCCATATTTGTTGTACGTCTCTTTGGTCGTCCAGACGTCCCCATCGTTGCGCACTTCTACAAACGTATGGCTAGCGGGTTGTTCGGTGTTCTGCCAATACAACCACGTTTCTTGCTCCAGCAATTGACCGTCTCTGGTATGTAGAATAGATTTCCCGTGCTTGTTGTTAGCAGGATCGTCAGCACCTTCTACCAAAATCTGCGTAAAAATACTGTCGGTATAGCTTTTCTCTGGGGCAACTACTTGTTGTACTTCGAACTGCGGGCCATAGCTGTAAGTAATGGTTTTGCTTTTTTTCTTAAAGTTCTTCTCTGTGAGTTTATAGGGTTTTCCATCTTTGTAAAGTGTTAGTATTTCAGTGTTGTACTTCACTTTTCCTTTCGTGCTGGTATTGCCTACTTTTTTCTCTGCTTTTTTGAGCTGGCCGTTTCGGTCGTATTGGTTGATCACTGTTGTATGGTTGTAAAACAACTGGTCGTCGGAACGCAGTAGGAGCGTGTCGTTGAGGTAGTCGGCTTTGAAAGAGCGGGCTTGTGTTTTGGTGTCGCCGTCATCGTCTTCCGAGACCCAAGTAAGCATATTGCCCGCCTTGTTGCGCGTTACCTTTTCCAAATTGGTACTGGTAGGTTGCGTATCGTAGTTGCTGGTTTCTTTGCGGATGAGAAAACCGTTGTTGTCGTACTCGTAGCGTATTTGTCGCAACAATTGTGTACTGTTGGGTTGCTGTATTTTTACCCAGTAGCGTTTGTTGGACGTTCTATCGTAATTTTTAAACGTTGTTTTCTGAATGCTGTAGGGCTGGCCATTGAGGGGCAACTTCTCAGTCTGGTAATACCCTTTAAGGGTATTGGGGTTGTATTCCAATAGGTATTGTCGGTTGATGGTCTCGCCCGTGTCGAGTAAAGTGTAATAATCGCGCTCTTGGCGTACGACTAAGCCGTTGGTATCGTATTGAGTTGTTTGTATGTAGCTAGTTTGCTGTTGGCCGTTGACAAAACGGTAATTGTAATGAATACTTTGTCGCATCTGTAGGGTGTCTTCTACCACGGTACTGTCAAGGGCGGTACTGTCTACTTGTGCAGCGAGCGGAAACGACAAAAGCGTTGCAAAAAACATTGTAAAAAAAGAGAGGCCTAAAAAAAAGTTCATAAAGCGTTGTTTTAGCGATTGTAATGCAAATAAAAGAGACAGGACTTGCCCTAAAACAGAACTATCTGTCCAAGAATGTGCAGTGGACAGATAGTTCGATAGTAGCATTTGGGGAAACCCGCAGAAAAATTATTCTTCAAAATACACATAAGTAAAGCGATCTTCAGCAACCACTTTACCCCCTTTTTTTACCGTCTTCTTAGTAATGTTGCCCCACTCATCATACTCCCAAAATTCTTCCTCTTCGGTGCCGTTCTCCTTGTCTACTTTGAGTACCTTAACCTGGTTGCCATAATCATCGTAGGTATACTGTGTGACCATCATAACTTCGTCGTTGATGCTTTGACTAGTCACCAAAATATTTCCGTAGGCATCGTATTCTGTATTGGTTACAAAAATATCTTCGTCCGTGTTTTTCTTGCTGCTGCGCGCGTTGCGTTTGTTGCGGCGGCGTTCCAAGCGTTCTTCTTCTTTGGCCGCTTCCTCTAAAGTGAGTACTTCGCGTTTGTTGCGGCGCGTAGTGCGAATAATCACACTGTCGCGGTACTCGTTAAAAAAGTGGCTCTCCAACTTACCATCAATGTACGTCAGCCATTCCGTTACGTAGTTGTCACTGAAATAACGAACATCCTTGCGGAACTCCTTGCCATTGATTTTTTCGGTGGTAATAGATTGGGTCAAATCGCCCTCTTTGTTGCGTTTGTAGGTGGTGTAAGTTTCTTTGCGCGGCTCTTTGTACTGCTCTTCCCAAACGTACGTTTTATCAACTTCGTTTTCTTTGTTGTAAAACCACGTGCGGCCCTTCACCTGGTCGCCATTGTCATCAAAATACTTCTCTTCTTCTTTTTCACCATCTTCGTTGTATTCCAACAAATAAGTGACCGCCACCGACTTCTGTTGTCCATCGTCGTAATTGATGCGTTCTACTTTACTCTTGTTGTTGTAAGCATCCCAGTACAACTTCATTTCCGAAATCAGAATACCATCCTTGTCGTATTCCAACGTATTTTGGTGGCGACCTTTGGGGTCGTAATTGAGGCGTATCTGCCGCGCCAATTCCAGCGCATTGTTCTTGGTCTTTTTGTATTCCTCTTTCAACGAAAGCTTGTTGAACAAGTTGTACTCCTGTTTGGTCTTAGATTTTAAAATCAATTTCCCATCTACAGGGATATGGCGCTCGTGTTCAATAGATTTGATTTGTAGCTTTTGAGCTTGAAGCGTTCCACTCGCCCAAAAAAGCGTGCAGAACAAGCCTATGGTAAGCTTGGTAAACGATGCGTGCATAGTTATTTATTAATAATTAAATAGAATAGTTGTTGATAAAGCGCTAGCAACGCTTATGGTTATTTGTCGACAATTTTTAGTTGGCTAGACTTCGCATCTTCTGCTTTAGAACTGTCACCAGAAGCGTCTTTACTGTCTGTTTTGTCTGCGCTCTTCTTAGCCTCCTTTTTGTCGCCAGAAGGCGCATCATTCTCCTCAGAAGCCGCTGCTTCTTTGTCTCCAAAATAAACGTACTTAAACAGCTCCTCTTTTGTTTTTTTACCATTTTTGTAAATGGCTTTCTTTGTCATGTTATCGCCCTTGTCGTACGCGTATTCTTCTTTTTTAGTCCCGTCTTCCTCACCTTCCTCGTATTTGGTTTCGTTCACTTCCAGTAGATTAGATTTGTCGTCGTACTTGTAGGTAATGGTTTTTACCAATTCGATTCCCTCTGTTTCCGTCACTTTGATCTTGTTGCCTTTGTCGTCAAATTCTTCCTCCACCTCAGGCAGCATGCCGCCAAAGCCACCCCCAAAACTACCGAACCCGCCATCGTCCTCATCCGCATCGCCAAACGTCATCAAAACGCGTCGGGCACCAGGTTGCGCCCCTCCAGAACCACCGCCGCCGCCAAAATTACTGATCTCTTCGCCGTTTTTGAACTTGGTTTGTTCCTTAATTTTAGTTCCATCAAAAATAATCACGTCGCGGTAGGTATCTTTGCCATCCTTGGTAATTTTTTCCGAAGACTCCAAATAACCATCTTTGGTATAGTTGGTTTTTTTACTCTCCGTTTTTTTATTGCCATCGGGCAGCAATTCCCACTTCTTGTACAAAATTTCCTCGTCGTCGCTGTTGTATTTATAGGTTTCTTCGCCTATCTTTTCACCCGCTTTATCGGTAAACGTCACTTTGAGCGGTTTGGCAAACTCCGTATATTCATACGCTTTGGTGAGCATCTTATCGGGGCTGTTCAGCAGGTCAATAATCTCCTCCTTAACTTTGAGTTTTCCCTTTTTAGAAACAAAGGTTTTCACCGAAGTCAGCGAATCCCCCATTTCATCAAACTTAATGACTTGATCGGTCTTCAAATCCTCCAACCATTCGGAAATAACAATCTTATTGCGCGTTAATTTTCCAATTGGGTTGGCCAAATGCACTTCTTGCCTAATCATTTGACCTGCTTTGTTAAAGCGCTTCAACTCTTTTTTAACCAAATCCAAATCCATGCCTTCTTCTGCATCAGGCAGTTGTTCAAACATTTTATACTCCATCGACTTAACTTGGAGTTCTTGCGCAGCGACCGCGCCCGCAAAAGCCAGCCCAGCACACAGCAAGCTGTATCTTAGTAAGGTATGTTTTATCATATTCCTTTGTTTTAAATCATAAGTTACCTAAATCTGCTCCCAGTGCAAATCAGGGAACGGGACACGCCTTCTTTGGCATTAGTGGTAGGTATAAATATACACAATTTTTTCTTTAGGGCGTGCCATTGAATTCGGGCGCTTTTTAGAACTATTGCTAGGGCGGTAAGAAGTTTGGCTGAGCGGGTTGCCCATTGCATCGTAGATCCATTCGGTGGTGGACAAGACTTGATCGCGGGCAATTTGTGTCCGTGCAACCAGTTGTTCCAAATCATTGTACGTAAACCTAGTACTATAACGGAGATTGCCCTTAGGGTCGTATTTGTAACTGTTCTTTTCCGCCAGTCGGCCTTCTTTATAGGTGTATTGGACTTCTTCTGTTAGCTGTTCTTGTAGAAAGGTGCTGGTTTTCTCCAATAAGGAATCTTGGTAAACAAAAACCTCGCGCTTCGTCTCTTTGCCATCCAGCGTACGGCGTTCCTCTACGATTCTGCCATCCTCATAACGTACTATATTTTCTGTTTTCTGTAGAAACTTCTTGGTCTTATCGGTCTTTTTACCCTCCTCATCGCGAACAGCGCGGGTGACCTTACGCCTAACCACCAAACGATCTTCTTCCAAACGTCCTTGTTGATCGTAGCACAAATAGCGGCGAATTTTGCTGCTGTAATCTTTGGCGCGGATGCGTTTGAGTTGTCCTCGGCGGTTGTAACGGTAGCGATAATCACGGCGCTTAGTCTGCTTTTCCACTACTTCACTTTTAACATTAATGGTGTTCCATTTAGAAAACATCAACCAACGCGTGCGCAACGTATCCTTGTATTGGTATTCATCACAAAGCAACGAAGTAGATCCCGTGTAGTTGTACTGGCAATTGTTGATCAATTGTTGGGCATCGTTGTAGGTCAAGGTATCTTCCTTCGTCAATTCGCCAAAACGATCATAATGCCGCCTCCAAATGCGTTTGCTGTCTTGTTCCTTAGGTTGGTAATCCAAATAAAACGTTTCTAAACGCTCGGTCTGGGGTTCTTCATTTTTGGGGTAACGCGTAATAGTTTCGGTAAGAAGTTTAGTAGTCGGATTGTAATTAGAACTTTCCTCCTTCGTCAGTACACCAGGAGAAGAGAGGTTGTAATAGTAATTCTTGGAGCTGAGTAGCCGTCCCCACGCATCGTAAGTGCTGTTTTTCTGGGCTCGCACCACACTATCCACTCCTGTAACGGTATAAATAAGGCTACTTTTCTCCTGAATAACGGCTTGCGCCGAAAGCGTATGAGCAACCAACACCCACAGCAGTACGCCTACACCACGCCATAAAATTATCATATCAATGTACTTACTAAAAACCTTCCAAAAGGCTTCGATCTACTAAATAGTTGTCAAGAAGTTGTCTATAAAAATTATGTACAAGATAGACCAACACATAGTTCATCGTTCTAGACACTCTACCCGAGGAAATGCCAAAAGTAAGCCAATTCGAATCAAAAAGCAGAAATCTACTACAAAGTTGTACCTTCCTTAACAAAAAAAAGACACTCCGATTCCGAACGAAGTTTGGAATGGAATGCCTATTAACCCGAATAAATCCGAGTCAAATGCCTTTTACTAAAATGCTTCTAAAACGTTGCTGCTCGTACAACAACATTGTCGAAAACGATTGGGTACGTAATGAAAAATTGCCCTTTACACTACATAATACGCAGCAGACACACAAAACGCTGCCTAGAAAGTCTTAAAATTTACTTAAAAAAACACAAAGGCCTTAGAAAATAAGCAGTTGCCGCACATTTTTATAAAAATGAACTAAAAAAAGTCACCTGACGTTTGGCACAAAGGAGTAGAACGTGCGGTGTTATGACAAAAAAAGCCTAACTTTTGCTCTTCTATGTTGCTCAACCCTTGAATTACGTCGTACAACTATGCTAAAAAAAATAATTCAAATTATCACCCTACGCGCTGTTTTTTTGCGTCCGCGTTTTTTTGCGGTCTTTGCAGGCATTACCGTGCTTTTTGTATTGAGTTATACTATTCCCTTACTGTTTCCTGTTGCAAAAGCTGTTCTAGTTGCTGCCATCGCCCTCGTCGCCGTTGATTTAATTTTATTGTTTAACAACAACGTGCAAATTAAAGCCAAACGAAAATTGCCTCGACAGTTATCATTGGGCGACGACAACGAAGTGCGCTTGCAAATCCAAAACGATTACGGCCTTCGATTGGGCATCACCATTGTAGATGAGGTGCCTGTAG
>CAYUZF010000006.1:56126-56576 GCA_964449615.1 uncultured Aureispira sp. | reverse complement strand
ATTTTTGTTACAATGTATTAAATATCAAAGACAAAAGTTAGCTTCCCCCATTGCTTTTTGGGGGCAGTGTAGTCTACATCAAATTTGTAGCGACGTACAGCGCGCAAAGAACGGGCAATTAGATCGGGGTCTGTTAAGGTTGATTGTTTGGGAAGGTATTTGGTAGCAATGATGGTTCCTTCTTGGCTCACGCATACCTTAATGGCGATTTTACCTTTTTCTTTTGTTAAGCCTTTGATGTTTGGACGGTATTTGACGGTACGGCCAAATACGCCATCTTGTAGGCTGTCGTCGTCCCCTCCATCGCCGCCGCTGCCGCTGATATTCGTGTTTCCTCCTGTAATGTTAATATCTGAGGGCTTGCCTGCGGGCTGGTTGGGGGTGCTGATGGGCTCGGGAGTGGGTTCTACCACGGGCGCTTCGTCTACTTGTACAGGCTCCTCGCTGGGT
>CAYUZF010000006.1:51839-56112 GCA_964449615.1 uncultured Aureispira sp. | reverse complement strand
GGCCGCTACCGCTGGGTTTTCCAACGTGTTGTCGGTGACTACAGGCGGCGGAGTGGGCGTAGGTGGTGGCGGCGGAGTTGGCTCGGGCTTGGGGTCGGGCGTCTTGTCTTTTGTTTTACTCTTCTTGTTGTCGTTGCCTTTGCGCACTTTCTTCGCAGCATTGACCGTAAAATCTACATCATCCTGAATTTGAATGTCCTTCATGGATACCATCGTCAGCGGCTCGTGTTCCAATTCTTCTGCCTGCATAGAAGTCATGATAGGCAGCAAAGCCAAAAATACCACAACGGTATGTAGACTAAAGGTAATCCATAGTCCTCTTTTTTTGTTCTTTTCTTCCTGTTGGTTGGTTTGATCCGCTTTCATAAGTGTGCTTGTTTTATGGTCAATAATTGGGCAAGCTGGGATGTACTCTAAAGGTTTGAATTAACTGCTTGCTTGCCTTCTATATTTCCATAAGCGTGCCAACTTCAACTGTAAAGGTAAACTCAATAATCGTTATTAATTATAATGTATTGACAATCAAAACCTTAGTTAGATAAATGTTTACTTGAATTATGAGGAGCAATAGTTTTATTGAAGATAGTAATGCTATCTTTTTATTTTTTTAGAAAGTTAAAATCATACCGTACAAAAATAAAAAAGCAATCCTTTCTCCATAGAAAAAGAACTGCTTTGAAAGGTATTTTTGGTGGTGCGGCTGCTATTGTTTGATAAGTTGGTAATGACGGGTATTTTTTGCTGTTTTTACCTCAAGGATGTACACCCCTGTTGCTGCCTGTAATGGAATCAAATGTTGGGCGGCATTTAAGTTGGGATGAAACGCAACGCGCTTGCCGTCTGCGCTGTAAATGCTCAACGTCGCTTCTTCTACCGCGCTCAAATCTATGTAGAAATGGCCTGTGTTGGGATTGGGGTAGACCTTAATGGCAGATGGAGTGGATACTTGTTGTATACCAATACCTGTAAATAAAAAACAAGCCGACGTATCTATACAACCATTCTGCTCTATTGCTAAGGCATAATTGCCATTTGCTGTAGGAGCGAAGGTTCGGCCTATAGCGCCCACGATAGGCGCGTTGCTGTTGTCGCAGTTCAGCCATTGGTAGGCAGCGCCTGCACTGTCGGCAGTAAGTGTGTTGCCTGTTTGAACGAAGGTTGCATTGCTTGTATTAATGGTTAAATTAAGGGTGACGACAGAATCACAACCTACCGCATTGGTCAAAGTATAAGTAGCCGTCGTGTTGGAACTGGTGTAGGTATTGCCGTCTATCCAAGTAAAGCTGCCACAAGCCGTTTGCAGGTCTGTTCCAACGCTGCTGCTGTTGAGTGTTAAATTAAGGGTGACGATAGAATCACAACCTACCGCATTGGTCAAAGTATAAGTAGCCGTCGTGTTGGAACTGGTGTAGGTATTGCCGTCTATCCAAGTAAAGCTGTCACAAGCCGTTTGCAGGTCTGTTCCGAAGCTCTGCACACAACCTTGGAACTTCGCTAAAAAAGCGTCGTAAGTAGTGCCTCCGAGTGTATCTTGGTGCGCCCTAAGTGCGATTGCATTCGGAGAATACGTAAAGCCCGCTACATAGACTTGGTTGTCTAGATCCACCGCACAAGCACGTCCTTTATCTTCGTAAATCCCCCCGTAATACGTCGCCCAAAGCCGCGTTCCATTGCCCCTAAATTTAGCCAAAAACACATCGGTGTTTCCCCCTCCGTAAACATTCTGATGTCCTCCACTGGCTATATTGCTAGTAGAAGCCGTTGTTCCTGCCAAGAAAACGTTGTTGTTGGCATCTACGGAGCAACTCAACCCTCTATCTTCCGCTCCACCTCCGTAGTAGGTCGCCCAAAGCCGCGTTCCATTGGTCGTAAACTTAGCCAAAAAGGCATCGGTGCCTCCACCGTAGCTATTTTGATGCCCTCCCATTGCTATTCCCGTAGGAGATTTTGTACGTCCTGCCAAGTAAACGTTGCCATTGTGGTCTACCGCACAGCCGTGGTCTAGTTCTGCTTCCAATCCCCCGTAATAGGTGGCCCAAAGTCGTGTTCCGTTGGCATCAAATTTTACCAAAAACGCATCTTCTATGCCCGCAAAACTACTTTGATGGCCTCCCATGGCAACAGCACTTGTAGAAGAGGTAACTCCCGTTATAAAAATATTATTGTTGCGATCTACTGCACAAGCATTGCTGTAATCTCTCCCAAGTCCGCCGTAATAGGTGGCCCAGAGTCGCGTTCCGCTACTATCAAATTTTACCAAAAACGCATCATTGACTCCTCCAAACGCATTTTGATGGCCGCCAGCTGCCATGCTATCTGGGGATTGGGTAGATCCTACCATGTATACGTTATTGTTATTGTCAATAGCACAACTATAGGCAGACTCAGTACTAGACCCCCCATAATAGGTGGCCCAAAGTCGTGTTCCGTTGGCATCAAATTTTGCTAAAAAAGCATCGGTATAGCTTCCTCCAAAGGTATCTTGATGGCCTCCACTGGAAATACCAGTGGTTGCGCCTGTAAAGCCTGCAATGTATACATTGTTGTTGCCATCTACGGCAGCGCTGTACACAGCAGTTGTTGTATTGCCTCCGTAGTAAGTGGCCCAAAGTCGCGTCCCGCTACTATCAAATTTTGCTAGAAGAGAGCTGCCCCCAAAATTCACTGTATTTTGATGGCCACCAGCCGCAATATTATTGGAAGAGGAAGTAAGTCCTGCAACGATTACATTTCCAGCGCTATCAACTGCGCAAGCTTGGCCAGAATCACCCGATTCCCCGCCGTAGTACGTGCCCCAAATTAAATGCGGATCAATTACCAACGTTTCGTTTGGGTTGTACGGAGCAAGGGCAAAAGAAATCGTCTGTTCTTTTAAAGTAAATTGTGTAGCTACCGTCTGCACTCCCTGAAAAGAGGTAGGCGCCTGTTCGGTGATTTCTCCTAGGCGATTGGAGAGGGTGAAACTTCCATCCGCGTTAAGGCAGAGGTTTTCGTGGTCTTTGAAGCGCATCTGTATGAGGCTGGGGTCGGCACCAGGCCGAACAATAAAGTCGTATTTGATGCCTTTTTCTGTCCCGTAAATCACCCAATCTATACCTGGATAAACATTTTGGTAAGTGAGTTGCTTAAAGCGGTGTACATCAAGCGCATTTCTATCGTAGTATTGCACGTAGTCCTTACTTTTTCCTTGAGCAACGACAGTTGGGGTAGGATTGGCACCAACCAACTCCATGTCCATTCTATAGGTTTCTACACGAATTTGCGCGCTCAATTCTCTTTGTTGTTGTTCTTCCGCAAGCGACCGTGGCGTTTCAGGAACAGGTTGGTACCCTTTGGGGTAATGTATTTGGCTAAATTGATAGGCGATGCCTGTAGAGAGCAGAAAAACGTCGACGTTGCCCTGGTGTAGATGATACCGAACGTTCGTGGCAGTGCGTTGTTGTGTATTCCAAACTTGGCCTTTATTTTCTTCAAAAATGGGTTTGGCTGTTGTTAGAAAAGACTGCGCCAAATCGGTGGGTTGAGCGGTAAGCGATAAAGAAAAAAAAAGGAATAGAAGTGTTCTTGCTGTTTTCATGAGTATGGGTTTTTAAAGTTAGAAACTCAAAATACAAAATTTAATTGGGGTACCTATAAAAAATAGATAAAGAAGCCCCTGTTGATCATTTAGCTCAATTTTCGTATCTTTCTATTTCTCACAAGCACTTAAACACAATTCCAATGCTCCAACCAACTCGCCTTGTTCTCGAACATACCAATCCTTCTTTAGGCCCTCATGAAGTAGTCACTACAGTATCACTTTCCGTGACAGAAGCCCACGAAACACGCATCGCCCAATTTTTGGAAACCGCCACTATTAACAACACCACCAGTCTAAAGACTTACATACAAGCCGTACACCAACAAGACGAAGCCTTGCTAAAACAGGTCAACGACAACGCTCCCCAGGAAAAACTGATGCAAGGAGGAACCATTTCCAATTTCTACCTTTATTTTGAAGGGCAACCCTCTATAGAATTATACGACGTTTACCGCCGCTACCGCTTGTCGCATTTTTATCCCGATTTTACTAAATACCTAGTAGAACAAGGAACATTGGATCGCATCGCTGTAGGAGATTTTATGCCTAAGCTAAAGTTGAAAGACGAGGATAGACGCTCCGACAGCAATTAAAAAGACTAGAAGAAGCGCAACGGGATCTTGCAACGGCTAGAGGGACTGTTAAGTAGTCCCTCTATTTTTTTGATCTACCTTCAAACAACTAATCCGCCGT
>CAYUZF010000006.1:46052-51829 GCA_964449615.1 uncultured Aureispira sp. | reverse complement strand
CGGAGGCACCTCGCCAAACGCAATTAAGCGGTCGTCCGACGCGTCTCTAGGCTCGTTATACGTATAACTGCCTTGTTCTACGCTGCCCAAATTCACAAAGTAAAACTCCTGCAAGGTTGCCGTCTCTTCATAAGCCTGTACATTGAGGTTGCTCATTTTTAGAATGGCTTGAATGCCCAAACTAGGATAAGCTTTCTGATAGGAAGAAATTTCGCCTGCATCTACCACCGCGCCGCGTTTCCAGCCTTTTTTAGCTGCCGCAGATTTGAAACGATAGTCGTCGATTTTGAAGCCCTCGTATTGGTGGTCCATCGTTTTGGCTTGCATACTGGCTGCTGTGCGGTGGGCAGCGCGCTCCATCTGCGCAAAAGGCGGTTGAATTTTTTGCCGCGTAAGGACAGCACTCCAATCGGCCACAGCTTGCGCCGTCATCAAAATAGGATGCGCCAAACGAACCAGTGCCTCCGCTTCAACCGCCACAGGCTCGCCGTTGCTGTCTACCAAGTGCTGTTCTTCTGTTACCCTAAAAGAATGCACCGCTTCCTGCTCCGAATTGTACACCTGCCACACCAAATTCTGTGCAGCGGCAAAAGCAATAGGATGTGTTAAAAAGAACGCCGCCCATTCTTCATATGTCCAAGCGCGTTGGGTAACCAAGTAAAATTCTAAGTTGGGAATAAACTGCTGTACACTGCTTTTGAGGGTTTTGCCCAGTGTTTTCCAGGTATCTTTTACGGATTTGTCCGCCTTAGCGATGCTTTTACTTACTTTTCCGTTTGGACTTCGATAGGCAACTTTAAAATCTTTGGTAACAAAGGCCGCGTAGGTCTCTGTTCCGACTTGTACGGGGCGTTCCAACTGCTCAAAACCCAATGTAGGAAGCATCTTATCGGCCAATTCGAAGGTGGTCAACTGCTGGGCTTCTGCAATAGATGCAAAGGCGTCTGCTGCTGCTGCCCGAACATTGGGATACTTTGTTTTGAAAAACTGCTGAATGCGGTCTAGGGTGCGCGCAGCTTCCAAAGTGTTTACAATGCCCAGTAGGACACAGGCGTTTAAATTTTTGTCGATGGTCGCTTCTGTGTACAACGGTTGGAGGAGTTTGTCATCGGCCAACGCCCCCACAACGGTCATAGCAAAACGATTCTTTGCTTTTGCGCCGCCGTTTTTTTGCAGCAAGTCCCAAAGCGCTTTCGCGAATTTAGCCCCACTTTTGGGATCAACTAAGGCAAATACTTCCCGCGCTTCAGCATCTATCTCCAAACGGTCTATGCTCTTTTGTCGATAAAACAAAAAACGAACTTCCTGTGGTGTGAGGGCAGTATTGTTGCGCCAGTGTAGGACAGGCAATATACTTTTATCCAGCCATTTGGCTGCGGGTTTGCTCAGTTTGCCCCTATCGGCTGCACGTTGGATGCGCGCTTGTGCGTCGGCAATAGAAATGGACGTCGGAGTAGCAAAAAGCACCTGCACAATATGGTTTCTAATGGCCTCATTTTTCTCGGTCGCTAAAAGGGGGCGGAGCAGTTCCCTCGTCGTTGGATTGTTGATTAACGCTAAGGTAAAGACCCCTGCACGACGGTGGGGAATGGCCTTAGCCGTTAGCAATTTTTTTGCGGTTGGAATAATTGCGGTTGGATCTTGTTGGCTCAAAGCCACGCAAGCCGTATTGGCAATCGCGGTAAATTTGGATTGTGCAATTTCCCAAACCTTATCGTAATAAGCGGCGAAATCCAGCGGTTGCAAGATAGAAAAAGCAGTGGTGTAATGCGCGGTCAAAGAATCATCCTCTATGTTCATGTTGAGGGCTTCGGCAGCAATGTCTAAGGCTTGTTGGCCGTAGTGTTGAACGGCTACTTTGGTGACCTTCAAATCCAGTGCTTTGGTGTTGTTGACATGCTCAAACAGCGGCTGTCTAAGCGCTTCCCCAAATTGCGTACACCCCCAATCAATGAATACAGCCGTATCATCACTCCAGTAACTGTCGGCCATTGACCACTGAAATTTGTAACCGCGATCTTTGTTCTTACGGTCAGAAATATAAACTAAGACTTCTTTTATTTTATCCAGTGTTGCCGCAGCATAAGTTTCTTTATTGGTATTATAAAGAATGCGATAGCACTCCATCACACAAGAAATACAATCGGTTTTTTCCAGCGCTTCTAAGACGTATTTTTCATAAGCTGCGTTGGCATTGCACAAAACTTCCAACGTTTTAAAAGGTACATGCTTGTGGCCATCCGCCCCTTCATAATCCTTTATAGCAATTAATTGAGGCAAATAAGATTGCAAGCCTTTTTCGTTGTACAACACCAACAGTTCGGTGAAACGCGTATGGTGGTTGTGCGCTAGAACAAGTTCAACCAAACCAGCAGGCTTTTCCTCAAAATAGTCTAGTAAATATTGCCCCATAGAAGTGACCGCTTGGTCTTCTGCTAAAAGCGGAAGTTGGGAAATCTCATCCAACAAAGCCGTCAACAATTGCTTCTGATCTAAGCCGTAAGCAGTAGCGGTTTCCACCAAATCACTAAACAAGTTGGACTGTCTGGGATGTTCTAGGAGCTGCGTTTTTACATACGCACCAAATGGCTTGTAGTAGCCTCTGTAGTAGTCGTTTTTTTTATAATAAAAAGTAGATTGGCCGATATAAGCAAGCAGGCGCTGGTCGATAAAATTCCAATCGGCCACAGGATGCAAGAGCGTGGTGATGGTTTCGAAATCGTGCTCGTCGCCTGGGTAAGACACTGGAACAGCCGCATGCTCGCCCTGCAAAAAGGCAATTAATTCCTGTAGGCGTTGTTGAGTCGTCTCCTTATAGCTGCGTTTTAAGGCTTCGCGTTTAAATTTATCAAAGGCATCCTTTCTAGCGGCGAGTAGTGTAGCCTTGTTGGAGGGCGGCGGAGGTAGTTCTATAGGAGTCGCTGTGGCTTCGGTTGCTTCCGTTGCTGCTTTCAAACGTTGTAACAATACTTTTTCTTCGGCATCTAGTGTACTGGAATCGGTGTGCTGAATTAGGTGCTTTTGAATGCTCGGGGCATGCCCGCCCGATAAACCGCCCTGCAAAAGCTCGGTAGGAACATTCTCTAAAGCAGGAACGATATAGCTGTTCCACGCAAACATTTCTAGGTTTTCCAACAAACAAAATTTTAAGGGAATGCGTGTGATTTGCGCACAGAGCAAGCTGAGTTTTTTCAGGTTCTTTAATTGAAAAATAGGGGTAGGAATTTCTGTAAAGGCGTTGTAGTTTAAAGCTAATTTTTCTAAATGATCCAGTTTGGCAATCGTAGCGGGCAGCGTAGTCAATTGACTGAACTCTATAGACAACTCTTTTAGATTGGGGGGAAAATGCAAATCATCGGGTAGAATGGGCGCGGCAGCTGGCGGTGTGGGGGTGTACTGCTCGTACAGGTTTTTGATCTCCCATTTTTTGAGGGCCGTTAATTTTCCCAAGCTGGGTGGAAAGTAGCTGAGGGCATGCGTATGGCTCAACGTAAGTTTTTCTAGCGCAGATAAAGCGCCTATTGCATCGGGGAGTTTTTGAATTTGACTGGCATAAGAAATGGTCAACTCTTTCAACTGGTGCAGTTGTCCAATGGCTTCGGGAATGCTCTTTAGGGCTTTTACATACTCTAAGGTAAGCGTTTGAAGGGAAGTAAGCTGGCCCAATTCATCGGGTAAGTAGTTTAAATGTTCCCCTTGAATTTTTAAGCGCTGCAAGTTTTTCAGTTGGCCAATTTCCGCAGGGAGCACGTCCTTTACCCCAATGGTCAAGTCTTCTAGCGTTGTGAGGGTACAAAGTTCTTTAATAAAAGCTTCTGAACAGTCGTTGCGTGTCTGGAATTTGCTGGCTTGTTCTTCTTGTGCAACTTGTAGATTGCGGCAATCTAGGAGGCTATCGTCGAAGTTGAACCGCAATTTTTGATAACCGCTTTTAAGTTTTTTCTGAACTAGTTTTTCGGCTTCTTTCTCCGCTTTTTCTTCCGAATCAAAAGACTTGGTAGAGGCGCGTAAGCTTTGGCTGTTAATTTTTCCATAAGCCGTTGTAAAGCTATTTCCTTCAAGGGTGAGTTGCCATAGTTTGTCGTTGTCAAAAAGTACTTGTTTCATTGGTGGTTGGTTGGTGTGTTCAAGGAAATAAAAAAAGGGCAATTAAAACAGCGCCTGTATAAGCTACTGTCTTAACTACCCCAATATAACAGATTATCCCTAGATTTACAACTGCCCAAATAAAACCGTTAACTACTGAATAGCTTGTATTTATTCGATGCTTGTGGCCTCTATTTCTTTCCGTGGCACTGCTTGTATTTCTTCCCACTGCCACAAGGACAAGGATCATTGCGCTTTACTTTAGGTGCGTCTCTGCGTACTGTTTTTGGCTTTTCGATGGTCTGTGTGCCGCCACCGTTGGCTCTAGTCGCCGCTTGACGCTGGCGCTCTTCGGCCTCTTTTTGCGCGTCGATGTTGGTCTGCAAATCCTCATCTACTTCAATTTCTTGCGCTTCGTGTATGTCCTGCGGGTTCTGTTGTGGAATACCGCCTTTGAACAAGAAACTGGTAATTTCTTTGCTGATTCTATCCAAGAACAATTCGTAGAGTTTTGAAGCTTGAATTTTGTAAATCACCAACGGATCTTTCTGCTCAAACGAAGCCGATTGTGTTTGGTCTTTCAATTCGTCCAAATCCCTCAAATGCTCTTTCCAAGCATTATCAATCAACGCCAATGTAATAGATTTCTCAATATCGTTGACCAACGATTTTCCATTGGTTGCTACTGCCTCTTTCAAACCAGCACCAATTTCCAAGCCCTTCAACCCATCGGTAAACGGAATACCAATTTTCTCATAATTCGTATTGGGATCGTTGTAAACGCGGTTGATGACGGGCATCAAATTTTCGCTGATGTGCTTGAATTTGTCGCGGTAAGCCCTAGCCGCTTGGTTGTACAATTTGTCCATTAAGTTGTCCAATACCGTTTCGCGTTTGAACTCCTCTTCGCTAACATCGGGTTCCATGCCAAAGTAACGAATCACATCCTGTACAAATGCTTTGTAGTTGTTGTCTACTTTGTGTGCAGACACCAGCGAAACCGCTACTTGGTCAAACATATCGTTTAAGTCAATTGCCAAACGCTCGCCGTACAAAGCATTGTTGCGTTTCTTATAAATTGACTCCCGCTGGATGTTCATCACATCATCGTACTCCAACAAGCGTTTGCGTACCCCAAAGTTGTTCTCCTCTACGCGTTTTTGGGCGCGCTCAATGGCATTCGTAATCATTTTGTGTTGCAGTGCCTCGCCTTCTTGGTGGCCCATGCTGTCCATTAATTTCACAATGCGCTCCGAGCCAAACAAACGCATCAGTTTGTCTTCCAAAGAAACGTAAAATTGAGATAGACCTACGTCGCCTTGGCGACCTGCCCGACCGCGCAACTGGCGGTCTACGCGCCGCGAATCGTGGCGTTCGGTACCAATAATGGCCAAACCACCCGCAGCTTTTACCTCTTCAGAAATCTTGATATCGGTACCACGACCTGCCATATTGGTAGCAATGGTCACCTGGCCTGAACGCCCTGCCTCTGCGACTACATCGGCCTCTCTGGCGTGCTGCTTGGCATTCAAAACATTGTGTTCTATCTTTTGTAATTTTAACAAACGGCTCAACATTTCGGATTGTTGAACAGAAGTCGTCCCCACCAATACCGGCTGGCCGTTTTCGCGCAAGCGGATAACTTCTTGTATAATGGCGTTGATTTTTTCGGTTTCCGTTTTATAAATCAA
>CAYUZF010000006.1:11923-46042 GCA_964449615.1 uncultured Aureispira sp. | reverse complement strand
GTCATCGCGAGCAATCGGTTTGTTGGTCGGGATGACCACCACATCTAGTTTGTAGATGTTCCACAACTCCTGCGCTTCTGTTTCTGCCGTACCCGTCATACCCGCTAGTTTGTGGTACATACGGAAGAAGTTTTGCAGCGTAATGGTCGCATAAGTTTGCGTCGTGCGTTGGATTTTGACGTTTTCTTTGGCTTCCAGCGCTTGGTGCAACCCATCCGAAAAACGGCGCCCGTCCATGATACGTCCTGTTTGCTCATCTACAATTTTTACTTCGCCTCCCATGACCACGTACTCATCTTCGCGGTCAAATAAGGTGTACGATTTGAGCAATTGGCGCAACGCGTGCAAACGCTCATTTTTCACTCTAAACAGCATCAACGCCTTGTCCTTTTCTTGGACAATTTCTTCTTGGCTCAACCCTTCGCGCTCATCAATAGCCGATAAGATCAAACCAATATCTTCCATTACAAACAGACTTTCATCGCCTGCAATGTTACCGAGCAGTTGACGACCATTGTCTGTTAATTCTACACTTCTATTTTTCTCTTCGATGACAAAATACAACTCCTCATCGGCCTTCCACATGTGTTTGGATTGCTCCGCCATGTAGACTTTTTCTGTATTTTGCAAAATCATACCAATGCCAGGCTCGCTAAGGAATTTTTTCAAGGCTCTGTGCTTGGGCAATCCTCTATAAGCGCGGAACAGAGACAATCCACCCTCGCCCTCTTGCGCACCTGTATGGCCTTCGGCAATTTTCTTTTTGGCATCTCTCAACAATTCGCCCACCAGTTTGCGCTGTACGTTGACCAACTGTTCTACCGCAGGCTTGAGCTGCATAAACAAGTCGGCGCGGTTGTCCTCGGCAGTAGGCCCAGAAATAATCAAGGGCGTTCTAGCATCGTCAATCAACACCGAATCCACCTCATCAATCATCGTAAAATGGAACTTACGCTGTACAATTTCGTCGGGCTTGTGCGCCATGTTGTCGCGCAGGTAAGTAATATCGGCGCGGTAAGCAGCTTTGCGCTGTGGCGAGTGGGGGCGGTATTTGTCGATGCAATCGACGGTTAGTTGCAAAAAATTGTGCAGGGGAGCCATCCATTCGGCATCCCGTTTGGCGAGGTAATCGTTGACGGTAATCAAATGCACGCCTTCGCCTGCTAGGCCGTTGAGGTAAGCGGGAAGGGTAGAAACGAGGGTTTTACCTTCTCCCGTCATCATCTCAGCAATTTTACCTTGGTGCAGGACAATGCCACCGATCAACTGCACATCGTAGTGTACCATGTTCCAAGTCACCAAATTGCCTGCGGCCATCCAAGAGTTTTTCCAAATGGCTTTGTCGCCTTCGATGGTCACAAAAGGGCGCTCACTCTGCGCCTGCTGGGCGGCTAGTTCGCGGTCAAAGTCCGTCGCAGTAGTTTCCAACGTTTCGTTTTCTGCAAAACGGCGCGCGGTTTCTTTAACTACGGCAAAAGCCTCGGGTAAGATTTGATTCAATGCGGTTTCGATTTCCTCGTCGCGCTCTTTTTTCAACTTATCAATGGTTTCAAAGAGTTCCTGCTTCTTGGTTACTCGGTCTGTCGCATCAATTTCAGCTTGCAACTCCTCAATTTCGCCATCAATACCACTTAGGTGTTCGGCAATACGCTGCTTAAATTCGGCTGTTTTGTTGCGCAAAGCATCGTTGGAAAGGCTAGCCAAGCTGGCGTATTCCGCTTTGATATCTTCTACAATAGGCATGATGGTTTTAATATCACGCGAATATTTGTCACCGAATAGTTTTTTGAGAAAACCAAACATTTTATTTTTATTTTGTAATGTGAGGGGCAAGCCTTACCCTAGCTTAATGTATTTTGAAATCGCGTTGGCATAACACGGGCTTCTGTGTGGCACCGCCAATGGTACATTTAATTATAAATAAGTAGTGGCGGAAACACATTTGTGCTATAAAGATAGCGAAGTTGTTCGAGAACCGAGCCAAAAGTGCAACGCAAATGCACAGCCGCTTTATTTTTGGCGCTTTTACAAGCTACGATACCCCTGTTACTAGGGTTGTCATATTTCATTCCACTCCTATATTTTATGCCAAATTGGCAAAAAGTCGCTTTTTTCGTTGCCTTTTTGGCACTTTCGTGCTAATTTGAAGCAGTTCACTGTTGTGAGTATACATTTGTTCCTCTAATCTCCTTGCCGTTCTATGAAATTGATAACAAGCCTCTTTGTGCTATTGTTTTTTGTGGCTTGCCAGCCCCAAACATCGGAGCCAGATCCCGTAGTCGATACACCGCCTGACACGGCCAACAGTTTCTTTACCAAACCGTATTATTTTCCTGTAGACGACTTGCAAGAAGGCAACGTCTATGAGTACAGTATTTTACAAGACAGCAACACATTCCTCGCTTACTACTGGTTCTTACAAAGCCAAAAAGGAGAACAAGGGGAAGATTTTTTAATTTGGAAACGTTATAACCCACTTTTTGAGCAAGATCAATACATTAAGGAATGGCTGGTAAAGGACGGCGTTGTAACTACGGAATACGAACTGTTTGCGCGCGATAGCAGCCAAAGCCTGCAACGCTACATCAACGAAGTGGAGCAAAACATCGTTTACCCTTTTGAGGCAGCACTAGATTCAAACTTAGCCTATCGTTTTGCTTGTACCATGACGTTGCCACCCGATTTTGTAACCGTGCGCTTGGTGCGCGATCGTCGTTTTCTCCAAGCAATGGAGTATGTTTATAAAGGTCGAGAGCTGCCAGCCATTGCTTTTTCTTGTACCGATTTATACGATTTGGAAGACAAAGCAGAAGGGGGATTTTGGGAACAAAAAGAAATGAGCATAGAGATATATGCCGAGGGAATCGGGTTGGTGTACACCGAAAGTAAAACGGAAGGAGAGCAAGCTTCAGAACTAACTGTATTGACCAATATTTATACGGTACAAGAATTTGAGGCGCTAAAAGTCCAACACACCGCTGTAGAATAAGAAATATTTTCAGACGCTACTTTGTATTTGGTAGCCGATTGAGTAAGTACACAGGAGTTTTCGCGCCAAAAAATAGCTATTTTTTATTGTCCGCTTACTTTTGTCCATTGACTTAAGTAAATTTGTTTATTCATACGTATTGACGTCTTCAAAAACAGTCCACCATACCATGTCACCAACCACGCCTGTTGCCTCGCTGCACCAACTGCAATTCCCACTCGGCGAGTTTACTTTTTCCTCACAAGCCAACCGCGTTCAACTTGATCGCTGGATCAGCGACATTGCCAACTTCCCCAATGCGTTGAGGGAAAGTACGCGCAATTTGACAGCGCTACAAAAAAATTGGCAATACCGACCACAGGGCTGGACCATCAAACAAGTGGTACACCACTGTGCCGACAGCCACATGAACAGTTTGATCCGATTCAAACGCACCTTAACGGAGGAGCAACCGACCATCCGCCCTTATTATGAAGATCGTTGGGCATTGTTGGTGGATGGGCAGGACGATCATATAGAAGCTTCGCTGTTGCTGTTGGCGGGCTTGCATTACAAATGGGCCTGTTTGTTGCGCGCCCTTTCCAACAGCGATTTAGGAAGAAGCTTTTTGCATCCCAAACAGGGAAAAGCCATTACTATAAAAGAAGCCATCGCTTTTTATGCGTGGCACGGTCGCCATCATTTGGCACACATACAGCAGGCATTGGCCGCCAAAGGAGTTTACAATTCCTAGCGCCCTTTTTGCCCACCTGCAAAAAAAACGGAACAACCGACCAAGCAGGGATTCGCCCCGTTCGGTAAAGCAACCAACGGTGGTTATTATTTTATCAAAAAATACAAAGCGACGCTAAGATTATGAACTTGAATGGAAAAGCCCTATTAGTAACGGGAGGAACAGGTTCCTTTGGGAAAAAATTTGTGGAAACGGTTATTAAGCGGTATCCCGACATAAAACGTTTGGTGGTGTACTCTAGAGATGAGTTGAAGCAGTTTGAAATGGCGCAGCTGTTTTCGCAGCGGGAATATCCTTTTATGCGTTATTTTATTGGGGACGTGCGCGACTTGGATCGCTTCAAACGCGCCTGTGAGGGCATCGACATTATTGTGCATGCTGCCGCTATTAAGCAGGTGCCGACCGCGGAGTACAACCCGATGGAGTGCATCAAAACCAACATCAACGGCGCGTACAACGTCATTCAAGGGGCGCTGGATTGCGGTGTGCAAAAAGTAGTAGCGCTTTCTACCGACAAAGCTGCTGCGCCCATTAATTTGTACGGCGCTACCAAGTTGTGCTCGGATAAGCTCTTTATTGCAGCCAACAACATGCGCGGTTCTCGCAACTTGAGTTTTTCGGTGGTGCGCTATGGGAACGTAATGGGTTCGCGCGGCTCGGTCATTCCTTTTTTTATGAAAAAACGCCACGAAGGGGTCTTGCCAATTACCGATACGCGCATGACGCGGTTTAATATTTCCCTGTTAGAAGGCGTGGAAATGGTTATTAATGCCATTGAGAATGCTTGGGGAGGAGAGATTTTTGTACCAAAAATTCCCTCGTACCGCATTACCGATGTAGCGACGGCCATTGCACCCGATGCCGAACAAAAGGTGATCGGAATTCGTCCTGGAGAGAAGATCCACGAAGAGATGATTACCGATGCCGATTCTTATACTACGGTTGATTTGGGACAATATTACGCTATTTTACCGCAGTTGCCGATTTGGGACAAGGCTTCTTATATGAAGGCCTTCGATGCAAAGCCTGTACCCGCTGGTTTCCGTTACAATTCAGGAACCAATACCGAATGGATCACTCCTGAAGAAATTCGCACGCTGATTAAAGAACACGTAGACCCCAATTTTGCGGTTTAAGTAGTTGTATTCTTAAACGTAGAGTAACGTTCGCTAGGTAAGCAAAAGCCGTATACAACAAGTGTTTTTTACGGCTTGTATGCGAGCGGTTGTGTGGCTACTCAAAGTTCTACGGTTGCTTTTGTTCGACTACTTATGTTCTCTTACTTCACCAACTAATCCACTTACAAACATGGAAAAAAGGAACATTCCTTATGGCCGACAACACATTAGTGAGGCCGATATTGCCGCCGTTGTTGAAACCTTGAAACACCCTTATTTGACACAGGGGCCCAAGATTAAAGAATTTGAGGAAGCTTTTGCAGACTATGTGGGCGCAAAGTATGCCGTTGCGGTGGCCAATGGAACGGCAGCGCTGCATTGGGGGTAAACGAACAATCCCGTGTGCTGACCACGCCCATTACCTTTGCCGCTTCGGCCAATTGTGTGCGTTATTGCGGTGGTACCGTTGACTTTGTAGACATTGACCCGCACACTGCCACGATGGACATCAACTTGCTGCGCGCTCAATTGGAAACCGTCCCGAAGGGAACCTACCAGGGGGTGATTCCCGTAGATTTTGCTGGGTATCCTGTAGATTTGGAGCAAGTGCGTGCCCTAGCCGACGAATACGATATGTGGATCATTGAAGATGCGTGCCATGCTCCAGGCGGCTATTTCAAAGACAGCAAAGGACAAACGCAGCGCTGCGGAAATGGACAGTATGCCGATTTGGCGATTTTTTCTTTTCATCCTGTAAAACACATTGCCAGTGGCGAAGGGGGGATGATTACCACCAATGATCCCGCTTTGTACGAAAAACTCATCATCTCGCGCACACACGGCATTACTAAGAATCCCGATTTGATGCAGGAGCCGCCGCACGGCGCTTGGTATTACGAAATGCAAACGCTGGGTTACAATTACCGCATCCCTGATATTTTGTGTGCATTGGGCTTGTCGCAATTGCAGCGGGCAGAAGAAAATATAGCGCGTCGGCGCTTGTTGGCGGCTCGCTACGATGCCGCGTTTGAGGCGGCGGGCATCGCGCATTTGCAACACCGCTCTGACGGTGGACATGCCTATCATTTGTATGTTATAGAAGTAGAGGATAGAGCACAATTGTACCAAAAATTACGAGATCAGGGCATCTACGCCCAGATTCATTACATTCCCGTACATACCTTACCTTATTACCGCTCTTTGTACGATGAAACCATTCGTTTGCCCCACGCGGAGGCTTATTACGAGCGTTGTATTAGTTTGCCTATGTATCCTACCTTAACCGATGAGGAACAAAGCTTTGTAATTGATCAAGTTCTACAACAGCAACAGTAAATGAAAAAAATAGGCATTATATCACAGGCCAGAATGACCAGTACCCGCCTTCCTGGAAAAGTATTAAAAAAAGTAGCGGGTACAGCCCTGCTTAAATACCACGCCACGCGCGTTTTGCAAAGCGGGTTCCCGCTGTATATTGCCACCACGACCAATGCAACGGACGATCCGATTGTGGCGTTTTGCGAAGCGGAAAACCTACCGTATTACAGGGGGGCGGAGGCGCATGTTTTGAGTCGGTATTACGAATGTGCCCAACAGCATAATTTGGATATTATTGTCCGTGTAACGTCCGATTGTCCGCTGATAGATGGGGCTTACATCAAAAAAAGCGTCGATTATTACCTCGACCAAGAACAAGATTGGTTGTATTTGTCCAATAGTCTTTCCAAAACATTTCCCAGAGGTTTTGATTTTGAGGTGTTTAGTTTTGAAATGCTGGAAGAGGCGTACCGACAAGCCAATACGCCTGCAGAAATAGAGCATGTAACGCCTTACTTTTATTTGGATAAGGCTACTAAAATTGAGAAACAGGCATTTGCGTACCACCAAGCTCGAAGCCAATACCGCATCACTGTAGATACCCAAGAGGATTTTAAGTTGATTCAGCAACTTATTGAAGAACACGACGCGCATTTGAAGGGTATTGATGAAATTGTACAACTATTAGATGAGCACCCTGCATTGGTCGCCATCAATGCCCACATTGAGCAAAAGAAATTAGAGGAAT
This sequence comes from uncultured Aureispira sp., assembly GCA_964449615.1. Taxonomy (GTDB): domain Bacteria; phylum Bacteroidota; class Bacteroidia; order Chitinophagales; family Saprospiraceae; genus Aureispira. Next base: position 39,137 of record CAYUZF010000006.1, on the reverse strand, counting down.
AAAAAACAAATTATGGTTGAGCTAAATGAATATGGTTTCTACGAAGTGAAGGACAAACCTTCCCAAGAAGAGCTGACCCAGTATTATCAAGAGAAATATTACCAAACGGGCGATACGGCAACCTATCGCCACGAATATCCAGCGGAAGAGCGCCAGTATTTTATCAATAAGATCAACCAAAAACACGAGTATTTGCTAGAAAAAGGCCTTTTGCAACGCGGCAAAACATACCGATTGTTGGATGTTGGTTCGGGAGAGGGGTTTACGCTGGATTATTTTAAAAAGCTGGGTTGGGAAGTCTTGGGACTGGATTTTAGCGATTATGGTTGTCGTTCCTTTCATCCTGATTGTGCCGAACAGATGCTGGTAGGAGATGTGTATGTGAATTTGCAAAGAATTGCACAATCCAACAGCGAGTACGACGTCATTTGGTTGGACAATGTTCTGGAACATGTATTAAATCCTTTGGAATTGTTGGAGCAGTTGGCTACGATTGTATCGGATGAAGGTGTGTTGATTATAGAAGTGCCCAACGATTTTTCGGTAGTGCAGGAGCATTTGTATAAGAAAGGGACTTTAGAGAAGCGCAACTGGGTGGTGTTGCCCGACCACCTTTCTTATTTTAACAAAATGGGACTGGCGAATCTTTGCCAAGCAGCCAACTGGAACATGTTGGATATTATGTCTGATTTTCCTATTGATTGGTTTTTGTTTAATGAGCATTCCAATTATTACAAAAATAAAACAACAGGCAAAGCCGCGCACCAAGCTAGAGTAGCATTGGAAAACCTGATGCACCAAATTTCCCCTTCTAAGAGCATAGAATTGTACAAAGCGTTGGCCGATTTGGGAATGGGGAGGCAGTTAATCGGTTTTTTTAGAAAATGAAACAACAGATGAACAACAAATATAAGGCGCTTTCTAAACAAGTACACGAGCGCGGCGATTACCAACTTTGTCCTTTGCGCTACGACGATATTTTTCTGATTAAACAATGGCGCAATGAGCAGTTGGATATACTTCGACAACAAGGCCAATTAACCGACGAGGATCAAGAGTATTATTACCAAAATGTTATTAGACCTTTATTTGACCAAACGACTCCCAAACAGTTGTTATTTAGCTACCTCTACAAGGGTGAATTGATGGGATACGGCGGCTTGGTTTATGTCAACTGGGAAGACCAGCGGGCAGAGGTGTCTTTTTTGGTCAATACGGTTTATACCAAAGAAAAGGCAGCCTATACACGGCTGTTTTCCAATTATTTGGAATTGATTAAAGAAGTGGCCTTTAAAACGGCGGGATTGAATAGAATTTTTACTGAAACCTACAACATTCGAGATTGGCACATTGCTATTTTAGAACAGGTGGGTTTTGTACTAGAAGGAAACATGAAAGAACATGTTTTTATACAAGGAGAATTTGTAGATTCTCTATTACATGGTTACCTAAAAAAATACTACAATGCTAAAAGGTAAACGGGTTTTTATCAGTGGTGGAAATGGTGTGATTGGAAAAGAGTTGGTACAGCTGTTGCACGAGCAGGGCGCTATTTTATTGGTGGGCGATCTAAAACCACGCCCTCATTTTTGGCCTGCCGAAATTCGCTATCGACAAGGGGATTTGAATTACATGACCCAAGGAGAAATGGATGCGTTTGCACCCGAATATTTTTTTCATTTGGCGGCGACTTTTGAACGCTCTACAGAGACATACGATTTTTGGTATGAAAACCATAGGCACAACATACAACTGGGAACGCATTTGCTGACGTTGGTCAAGGACAGTGCTTCCCTCAAAAAAATCATCAACTGTTCGAGTTACCTCATTTACGAACCGAACTTGTATTACTTTGACCAGCCTGCGGAAAAAGCTTATTCTCTCAAAGAGGACGATCCTATCTACCCTAGAAATCTGACGGGCGTTGCCAAGCTCAACCACGAAATTGAGCTGCGCTTTTTAAACGATTTCAACAGCGAACGCTACCAATCGGTGTCGGCTAGGATTTACAGAAGCTACGGCAAAAACTCTAGGGACATCGTTTCTAGGTGGATTAGAATGTTGCTCAAAGGCGAAACGCTGACGGTTTACAACAAAGAAGGGTTGTTCGATTACGTATATGCGGGCGATGTAGCCGAAGGGTTGATGCGTCTGGCGGCCAACGAAGAAGCCGAAGGCATCTACAACCTAGCCACGGGCAAAGCACAGCGCGTAACCGATATCCTCGATGCGTTGCGCACCCACTTTCCCGATCTACAAACCGTCGAAAAAGAAATTGATTTGCCCTACGAGGCGTCCGAAGCCAATATGGAAAAATACGAGGCTTTAATCGGTTGGAAACCTTCTAAGACGCTGGCAGATGCGGTTCCACTTATGATTGCCCATGAAAAGGAGTTTGGCGACCAAGACGAAACCATCAGCGAGCAAGCCAATGTCCTCATTACGTCGCTCTCCAAAAAAATACCAATGGCGCAAGCGGTGGCCAAAGCGGCTCAAAAATTTGGTACCCACGTTCAAGTTTACGGTGGTGACATCAACGCCGATTGTTTGGGACGTCATTTTGTGGCTAAATTCTGGCACATGCCTAGAATACACGAATTGACCGATGAAGTGCTGTTGGCGTATTGCCGCCAGGAGCAAATCAAGGCTATTATTCCTACAAGAGACGGCGAGTTGGCATTTTGGGCAGCCAAAAAGGATGCTTTGGCCGAGCAAGGCATTGCTGTTATGATTTCGAATCCCGATGCTACCGATATTTGTTTGGATAAATTACTGTTTTATACCAGTCCCTTGACCAAGGGGTTTCCAATCATCCCAACCAGTGCCAACATCGACGCCATTGAGGCCACCGAATACGTAGTGAAAGAGCAGTTTGGAGCGGGAGCGCGTACGATAGGCTTGCGCTTGGACAAAGAAGCCGCCCTAGAACACGCCCAAGAGTTGCAACATCCTATTTTTCAGCCCTATGTGGAAGGGCAGGAGATTAGCATTGATTTGTACATTGATCAAGATGGCCAGCGCAAGGGCTGTGTCCTTCGCACGCGGGATGTGGTGGTGGATGGCGAATCGCAAATTACGACTACTTTTGAAGATGCGCAACTAGCGGACTTGTGCCAGCGTCTGGCCGAGCAAATTGGCATCTACGGACACGCTGTTTTTCAAGCGTTTAAGACGAAGGATGGAGCGTACCACATCATCGAAGCCAATTGTCGTTTTGGGGGCGCGTCTACTTTAGGCTTAAAAGCGGGGGTGGACTCTTTTTATTGGTTTTTGTTAGAGGCCAACGGGGAATCGGTTGCGCAGTATCCATTCGTTCCCGCTGCAAAAACACTTCGCCAAGTGCGCTTTCCTAGCGATCAATACTTGACCTTATGATTATAGTATTTGATATGGACGATACCCTTTACGATGAAATGACGTTCGTCAAAAGTGGTTTTCGAGCAGTAGCGCAGTACATGAACGCGACTTTTGGCGCGGAAGAAGCGGCTTGCTACCAATTGATGTTGAAAGAGTTAAAGGAGAATGGACGCGGGCGTATTTTTAACCGCGTTTTGGAGGAATACGGAACATTAAACAAAAAACACCTCAAAAAAAGTATTACTACGTATCGGTTGCACACGCCTGAAATAACCCTTAATGAAGACGCACTGCGCTGTTTTGAGCGCTTTGAAGCGCATCCTTTGTATGTGGTTACGGATGGGCATAAACTGGTGCAAGACAGCAAAGTACGCGCCTTGGGACTGTACGAGCGGGTCAAAAAGGTATTTATAACCTATCGCTATGGCCGCCACCATTCCAAGCCATCGCCCTATTGTTTTGAAAGAATAGCCGCGCTGGAAAGCGCACAACCGAGCGACATCGTTTACATTGGCGACAACCCACACAAAGATTTTGTAGGCATCAAACCCCTCGGTTTTAAGACCATCCGAATCCACACAGGTGGTTTCAAAGACGACCAAGTTGCGCCCGCCTACGATGCGCATTTAAACATTCATTCTTTGGATGAATTGACGCCTGAATTATTACAAAAATTATAAGAATTAAACGAACTATGAGAGAGATAAAAATAGGAGAACGCTTGATTGGCGACGGACACCGCCCTTTTATTATTGCAGAAATGTCGGGCAACCACAACCAGTCTTTGGAGCGTGCGTTGGCCATTGTAGAAGCCGCCGCAGAAGCAGGCGCGGATGCCATAAAACTACAAACCTATACGGCCGATACCATGACGCTTAAAGGCGCTTTGGAAATTGAAGAAGAATCGCTTTGGAAAGGCTATGAATTGCACGATTTGTACCACCAAGCACACACGCCCTGGGAATGGCACCGCGCTATTTTTGACCGTGCTGCGGAATTGGGTATTCTGGCGTTTAGCTCGCCTTTTGACAGCTCGGCGGTGGATTTTCTAGAAGAGTTGGAGGCGCCTATTTATAAAATTGCTTCTTTTGAAAATACAGACCACCCTCTGCTCAAGCGCGTCGCCCAAACAGGCAAACCCGTAATTATGTCGACGGGGGTAGCCACTCTGGCAGACATCGACGAAGCGGTGCGCGTACTGCGCAACAACGGCTGTAAGGAGTTGATTTTACTAAAATGTACCAGCACTTACCCCGCCTCGCCAGAAACCACCAATTTGGCGACGATTCCACATTTGCAGCAAATTTTTGACTGTGCGGTAGGTTTGTCGGACCACACGATGGGCATCGGTGCTTCGGTGGCTTCGGTAGCGCTGGGCGCTTCGGTAATCGAAAAACACTTCACGCTCAACCGCGCCGATGGTGGCGTAGACAGTGCTTTTTCTATAGAACCCGATGAGTTGAAAGCGTTGGTGGTAGAGTCGGAACGCGCCCAGTTGGCTTTGGGTAAGGTGCAATACGGCATTCAGAAGGCAGAGAAAGACAGCAAAAAATATAAGCGCTCGATTTATATCGCCAAAGACGTGAAAACGGGCGAAGCCTTGACTATGAAAAACTTACAAGTTATTCGACCTGGTTTTGGCTTGGCACCCAAATACTTAGATTTGGTTTTGAACCGTACAATAGGGCAGGATTTAAAAGCGGGGACACCTCTGACTTGGGAATTGCTATTGGGTAAGTAGAGGATGCTTAGTAGTGAATTTTCTTCTAATAGACAGCTTCCATTTTGTTTATAATTTCTTATTTTTAGGACTGAAATTTATTACTTATCAAATTATACGCTAAAAAACATGAAACAACTTATTTTATTTTTTCTATTGGGAATTGGACTTTTATTTTCGGCTTGTCAAACAGAGGAAACCTGTGAAGACTTGATCTGTACGCCCAATGCCACCTGCAACGATGGAACTTGCGAATGCGATGCGGGTTATATTTTGAACATCAATGGGCTGTGTGTACTAAATGATCCCTGCAACAACGTGGTTTGTGGCCAAGATTCTGTCTGTAACAACGGGCTGTGCGCACCCGAGCCTTGCACTAGCAGCAACTGTCCAAACGGAAACTGTGTAAACAATGTTTGCGAATGCGAAACAGGTTACAGCAAAGATGCAACTGGAAAGTGTACCATAGCTTGGAACGCTGCAATGCAAGGCGGTTGGTCGTCTAGCAATAGCTGTGTAACTGGGACTAACTCCGTGGTGGTAACCGACCGAGGGTGGAACAATCCAAAGTCGATTGGCTACTTAGAAAATTTGGAAACGGATATGGATGACATTACTATAGAATTTACCTCTCCCTCAGAATTTGAAATCCTGGCAGGAACTTATTATGTCTACTACAGTGGAAACACTTCGCCTGTGTATGTGGAATCCGTTGGTGTTGGAACCATGAACGCTGCTGCCGATGAAGTTAATTTTACCTACAAGGTAACGGATCAAATAAACAATTTCATACGCACTTGTACGGTTACTATGACCCGCTAAATAAAAAATACCTCTGTTTATATGATAGCTGTTTGATTTTTTAGTGGAATTGTTTATCTTAGCACTATTATTTAACACTTTTAAATCATAAAATCTATGAAACAGTTACTTTTATTTTTATTGCTAGGAACATGTTTAGCTTTTTCTTCTTGTAAATCAGACCCTTGCGAGGAAGCCCTTTGCGGCGACAATAGCATCTGTATAGAGGGCGACTGCGAATGTGCAGAAGGATACAGCAAAAATACGGATGACCGTTGCGTCTTAGCGGTTGAGGTGGCTAGAAACGACCTAGCAAAATTGTGGACAGTGACCAACAACTGTTTTACCGGTTTATCTTATAAAGGCGCCATCTTCATTCATCCTACAGAGAAGGATCAAATAGTATTTGATGATATTTACTATCTAAATACCGATACGTATGCGGTCATGACTACTGCAACAACGTTTGAAATTCCTTTGCAGCCTTCTGCGGGTGATTTTATCAGTGGGTCGGGGTTTTATACGGCTCCTGGTAGAGTTGAGGTAAGTTATATTATCACAGAGGACGATGGAACGTGGGTTGATAACTGTACGGCTGTTTACCAGTAAATTAGAAGGTAGTAGGGGTAAATACCGCTGGCAGAGTTGATGCCGCGTGCAGCGTTCCCGAACCCAATAGTACCATAGTGGATAATTATACGATTGTCTATTTACAAAAAACTACAAGAGTTCTCTCGGATTAAGATTCGGGAGGACTCTTATTTGTTTTAGCTTCCTCCATGTAACCGCATTCATGCAACGTCTTCAACATAGATCGATCCCCAAACGCCCAACAACGGACGTACGGTGGCCTCTATCACTCCTTGTACCATTAATGCGAGTCGAACAGAAATTGTATTGCACTACAGCGTCACCAATATTAACACAGGTACGGTAGAACGCTGCACAGCGACCCTGCAACTCTAATCAGAGCGGTTATGAATAGGCGGCTAAACAACAGCAGCTTTCTCGCTGCTGTTAGTAGGTAGAGAGCATTCTTACCTACACCACCCGCATAAAATTGGACACGGCTTGCGCCACGACTTTACCCGCTTCGTTTTGAATGACGCAAGTCACGTTGGCAACTTTGCTGCCGATGCGCTGCACCTTTGGAAGACCAATCAGCGTTTCGCCTACAAAAGCCGCCCGCAAAAAATCGATGTTCATCGTCATAGAAACATAGGCGGCGTCTTCTGCGCTCTGCAAGAAAATTTGAAAGCCTAAAACTTCGTCAATAATGGCGGCCATAGCACCGCCGTGCAGCGCGCCCATTGGGTTGAGCATGTCTTCGCGCACTTCAAAGGCTAGGGTCAAATCCCCCAAATCGCTTATGTCTACCAGCGTTGGGTTGAGCCATTGCCCAAATCCCTTCAAATGCTCGCGCAACGGCAAACCCTTCGCGCCTTTTAATCGTTCTACAAATTCCGTTTTCATAGGCTACAGGTGTCCATTCTTTTCTAGGGCTTTGGTAATCTGTTCGGTATGCTCTGCAGTTTTGGGGCGCTTAAAAATCTTGATGATTTTTCCTTCGCCGTCAATGATGAAGGTTGTGCGCAAAACGCCCATGCGAATTTTTCCGTACATGTTTTTCTCACCCCAAGTGCCATAAGCACTCATGATTTCCTTGTCGGTATCGGCCAGTAAGGTAAAGGGCAAGTCATATTTTTTGATGAATTTTTGGTGCGAATCCTCGTCGTCGGGGCTTACGCCAACCACCGCGTAGTCTTTTTCCAACCAATATTCGTAGTTGTCGCGCAAGTTGCACGCTTCTTTGGTACAGCCAGGCGTATCGTCTTTGGGGTAGAAATACAAAATCAAGTTCTTCCCTTCAAAATCGCTTAATTTCACGGACTTGCCGTTTTGGTCGTTGCCTTCGAAAGCAGGGGCTTGGTCGCCCTCTTGTAGCGTAATGGCCATTGTTTTTTTGTTTTTATAGTTGTAAAAAATTGTGTTGTATCAGCACTTTTCTAACTGCTCCTCTAAATTTTTGGAAAGAAGGAAGACGTTCCAATTTGTCTAATAGAATTTCTTTGCGCGGCTTGTATAAGTTTTTTTAGCAATCATACCACCTACATTAACAATAACCAATAAAAAAGCAGCTTACTCGCTCACAGGCGCTAGGCGCACCACCAAGCCTTCTAGTTCATTCTTTAAATGAATTTGGCAGCCCAAACGGCTGTTGTCTTCCACAAAAAAAGCTTGGTCGAGCATGTCCTCTTCATCCTCCGAAGGTTCGGGCAAGTCGTGGTCGCTCTCTACGTACATGTGGCAGCTGGCACAGAGCGCCATGCCCCCGCAAGTACCTTCCACGGGCAGTTCTGCCGCCTTGCAAAACTCCATCATATTCATATTCATATCGGTAGGCGCATCGAATTGGCGGCGCTCGCCGAGTCGGTCGATGACCGTAATTGTTATCATGTTTTCCATGCTGTGCAATAGTTGTTGATTTTTTAAAAGAACGCGTAGGGCGGGGGATTGTTTTAAAGACTGCGCAGGGCTTGGTGTAAGACGATGCCGAAGGTCACCGCTACGTTCAAACAGGGCGTATGGCCCAAAGCAGGAATGTAAACACTGTGGTCGAGCAGGGGCAAAATCTCTTCGGGCAGCCCCGCTTTCTCACTGCCGAGCAACAACAAATCTTCGTCTTCAAACTGAAAATCATTGAGTAATTGCGCACTGGGGTCGACCAGTGTAGCGATTTTGCGCCCTGCGTAACGGCGTAGAAAATCGGGTAAATCGTCTATTTTTTCGATGGCGATGTGATCAATGGCACCCGCCGTCCAGACTTTGGCCATGTGCGCCATGTCGGCGCGGGCTTTTTTGCTGTGTGTGGGCGGCAAGAGCAGGTTGTTGGCGTCGTAGATGTACACCCGTTCCAAACCGTAAAATTCGGCGCTGCGAATCATAGACGAGAGGTTGGGGCGGTATTCTGGAGCCACTAAAAGGACGTTCATATAAGTATTGGTTTGTACGAAAGTACGCAAAATTGATGGTTTAATAATGGCGAATAGCTACTAATATTGGACAGGAATCGCAGAGGTGGGGCAGTAAACTCACCGTTGGGAAATTCAAAACAGCCTTTTGGAAAGTAGCAGAAGAACATCTTAGGAACAAAGATTATTTTTGAAAAACCGTTTATCTACTCTTTAGCTCTATTAACCTCTACTATTATGAACACTACTTCAACCACACGCCTACCTTTCTTAATAGTTTGCTTTGTTTTAATCAGCTTACCCAAGTTGTTGCAAGCACAGTTTACTGCAGTCCCTGATTCAGCGTTCGAGCAGTTGCTGATCAACGCAGGCATTGACTCGGATTTAACCATTAACGGACAACTGTTGACCAGTGATGCCGCCGCTGCTACCCATCTGCGTTTTTCCGCTGCGGGGGCGGTGTACGACTTTACTGGCATAGAAGATTTTGTAAACTTAACCTATTTTTCGGTAAGCTACTACAAGGGAACCCAACTCGATCTTACCAATAGCCTGTCCTTGGACACGCTAGAAATTAAATATGTGGATACCTTGCAAGCGCTCAATTTACGTCCCTTATCTAATCTTGTGTCCATCAACTTGGTAAACGTATCGCATGTTAGAGATTCTATTTTATTGCCCAATGATTTGACGCCACTGCGTTATTTTACCGCTAGCCGTACGCCCATACAAAACATGACTTCTCTATATGGGGCGGTAAATTTAGAGGCTCTAGACTTGACCAATTCTAACGCCACCAATGTAGATCTCACGCAAATGCCCCTGCTCAAACAACTCAATTTGTTTGGTTATCAGGGAACTCAATTGGATTTGACCAATAACCCCCTTTTGTTCGAGGTATCTTTGTTTGCGGGTAATTTGTCTTCTTTAGACTTAACAGGTAATCCACTATAAAGTCTTAGACCATTATTGGAAAACGAAGGATTTAAGTACAAATAATGTGTTGAGGGTGGTACAGTTGTATGACATGCCTTCTATGACAGGAGTACTGTTAAATACCAATAATACAGCTTTAGAAAATTTCTCTATAAGAAATACGGGAATCACCCATCTGGATTTAACAGCTTTTTCAACGTTTAAAACCATAGGTATTCTGAATAGCCCTATTCAAGAATTGCTCTTGAACTCTTATCCCAGTTTGAGAAGTATGTACTTGTCTGATATACCTGTCAATTTTGTATGGCAGCCACAGCCTTGGTTGTCAACACTGTCTTTGTACAACTCGGACATTGTTAGCTTAGACTTGACGGGTTCGACGCAACTAAGTAGGGCTCAATTGCACAACAACGACCTAGAAGAAGTCTTTTTTTATGAGGATGATTTTACTTCTCAAAACAGCCTCAAAACAGTGGGTAACCGTCCCGCGCTCTTTGTTTGCTTTGAGGAGCCAACCACCAACCCCAATAGAAGTAAATGGGATTATGATGCGAATACACAGTTTGTTTATGGCTGCAATAAAAATGTGCTAGAAGGGCAGGTCCGAATCGATGCGAATACCAATTGTACCGCAGAAAATACAGAATCGGGAATAGCTGGAGCGGTACTAGCCATAGAGCAATCGAGGCAACCAACGACTTATATAGTAACCGATGCACAAGGGCGTTACCGCGTACACTTAGATACAGGGCAATATACCATTCGGTACACGCCTGCCTCCCCTTACCAGCAGGCTTGTGTGGCCAGCCGTAGTTTTTCGTTTGTTACAGTAGGTGCTGTAGATACGGTAGATTGGGCGGTACAAACGGTTGTCGATTGTCCTTACTTGACCGTAGATTTGAGTGCTCCTTTATTAAGAAATACAACTTCCAATACCTATACGGTACACTACTGCAACAAAGGAACCGCGGTCGCCACCAATGCTTATGTAGACGTTAGCTTGGATCCTGCCTTGACTTATGTAGCCGCAGGCCGCCCCTTGATTAGTCAAAATGGGCAAATGCTGCGTTTCGATTTGGACAGTGTGGGGATTGACCAATGCGGGCGTTTTAATGTTATTGTCAATTTGGATACGGCAGCAACGTTTGAACAAACACACTGTAGTGAAGCTCATATTTATCCCGATACCAGTTGTTTGAACGCTTGGAATGGCGGTTTTTTAGAGGTGCAGGCTACTTGCCAAAACGATACGGTTTTCTTTACTGTTCAAAATACAGGAGGAGCGGCTGTTGGGCCTACAGCCTATGAAATTTTTGAGAATGCCACTGTGTTTTATCAGGGAACGTTGCAACTTGCCGCAGGCAGCAGTCAACTTATAGCACAGCCAGCTACTGCGGGCAATACCTATCGGTTGAATATAGCCCAAGACACGGCTTTGCCTGCTTTCTACGGCGACTCTATTGCGACGGCAGCTATCGAAGGGTGTCGACCTTTTTTAGGAGGTGGTTTTCAAACGGGCTTTATCACGCAATTTTCGAATGGTGATCGCGCGCCACACAGAGCCGTAGACTGCCAGCAAAACAGAGGGTCTTACGATCCCAACGATAAAGCCGCGCAACCTGTGGGCTACGACAGTGCTTACCACTACATCACCCCAACAACGGCTTTAGATTACAAAGTTCGGTTTCAAAATACAGGAACCGACACCGCTTTTAACGTAGTCATTCTAGATACGTTATCGCCCTATCTAAATGTTAGTAGTCTGCAAATGGGGGCGAGTAGTCACCATTATACTTGGAGCATGCAGCAGGGGAATATTCTGCGCGTGACCTTTGCCAACATTATGCTACCCGATAGCAACGTCAACGAACCGCTGTCTAATGGCTTCTTCCGTTACCGCATCGAGCAACAACCCAACAACCCTTTGGATTCTGTCATCTACAACAGCGCTGCTATTTATTTTGATTACAATCCGCCTATTATAACCAACACCACTTTCCATACGATTGGCATTAATTTTATTCAAGTGCAACTGGTGGATACCCGTGTTTTAGACGCACAAATTCAGTTGAAGGTTTATCCAAATCCATTTGCACATCAAACAACACTAGAACTACCACAACAACACTATGAACGTCTACATCTAAAAGTATATGATGCCGCAGGGCGCTTAGTAACACAAACCCAAGCACAAGGGAATCAAGTAGTACTGGAGCGTGGACAGCTACAAACAGGTCTTTATTTTTACGAATTGAACGGCGACGGACAGCGCTTGGCCACAGGCAAGTTGATTGCCCAGTAAGCCTTAATAGACGATAGATTTTATCAATTCCTCCCCAATAGGAAGCGCGTCGGACGTAGTTGTTCGGTGCGTTTTCTTTTTTTATAAACCGTAGAAACAAGGTGAGTAGCTTACAAACGCGCCAACTGCTCCAATAACCACGGGCGCTCGGTCAAAGGCTGCGTTTTTGCTATGCTGCGCTGTAAACTGGCTCTAGCATGGTGGTCGTAAGGCGTCAATGCAAGGAGTTTTTTGGTGTGGCGTAGAATGTTTTGGTAGTTTTCGCGGTGGTAGCCCAAGATGTCTTTGTGCTGCAAATAAATACCAAAGCTGTGGAAAAAGGCTTCTAGGGTACCAAAGTTTTGTGTCTCATAATAAATTTTCATTAGGGTAGTTTTGGCGTCTAAATTCAGAAACAAATCGTCGTATTCTACTTGTACCAAACGCTGCATGGCTTTGTCATAATCGCCAATGGCAAAATACCATTTGCAGAGGTTGTAATGGTAATGATTTTCGCGAAAGCGGGCTTCCACATGAGCCGCGTACGTCTCTATGAAATCCTTGATCCAGTCGTAGGCGTGCAAGCGCAACCCAACGGCCACTATATTTTTGTAAGCAAATCGACTCAAACGGCCATTGGAGAGCAAAATTTGGTTGTTGATGCCTTGTTGGTACAATTCAAAAACCTGCTGCATGTAATGGTGCGATTCATCGCTGTTGATTTGGCGAATGCAGTAATTGATGGCCAAATTGTACAAACTGCGTTGTTCTTTGGAGGACAAAATAGAAGCGTGCTTTAAAAGCGCGGCTTTGAATGGTTCAAAATGAGCGGCATCTTGTTGAGCGACGATGCTTTGGTAGGCTTTGAGGTAAAGCTGTAGAGCGGTACTGTGCTGGAAGGCTTCTTGCTGTGCTTGTTCTACAACTTGTGTTAGAAAAGGAATGCGGTAATCGGTTTTGTAAATGCGCTGGTGGCTGTAGGCGGTAAAGGCTAGGCGCAGGGTTTCTATCATAAACGAAACCGAAAGATTGTCTACCAAATGCTGCAAATTGGTAGCTTGCATACGCGCTTGGGAAGCATCGGCCTCGAAGGCGAGCATTTGCAATTGGTAGTGCTGGTAATAATGCGCGTGGGTTTGAACGGTGGTTTTGTCTAGGGCGCGGGTAGTTTTTTGCAGTTGTTGTTGCGCTAACTTGGGGCGTTGCCGCTGCTGTAAGAACAAAAGTAAGTTTTTTTGCGCTTCAATGGGCTTTTGTTTTTGCATCCAAAATTGGACAAAATGTTCTAGGCACTGCACCGTTTTGGAAACTAAGCGCCGCCACTGTAAATCGTTGTAGTTCTCCTGTGGAAACAGCACCTTGAATAGGCGTTTCTTTTGGGTGTTGTTGGGGGTCAATTGGCGCTTGCTGCTCAATAAGAACACCAATTCCTGTACTTTAGAATCGCGGTTGTGTAAGGGGAATTGTACCCATTTGTGCAACGCTTCTAATTCTCGGCTGTCAAAACAGCTGTATAAACGGATTAATTTGGATGGATACATGGACTAAAATTACTACAAAAAATGGACAATAGTAAATATTTGTAGTTGTAAGTAGCGCCTTCGCCCCTTACATTTGTAGAGTAGTTAACAGATAAGTTGATTTTTACCCCACTAGATATCATCGTATGCTTATGAAAATTACCACCAACCCAACTCTCTTGTGTTACTGGCTCTGCTTACTGGGCAATTGGTTGCTAGCAGGACTGTCTCCCATACAAGCGCAATACACCGCCATCCCAGATGCTAGCTTTGAACATTATTTGGTACAACAAAATATAGATAGCGATGGGACGGTTGACGGAAGGGTGCTTACCCAAGATATAGATACTATTAAGGTATTAACTATCGTAGACAGTGTACCCCCGACCCTCGTTATTCAGGATCTTACTGGCATCGAAGCGTTTGCGGCGTTGGAACAGTTGGTAATCCGACAGCACCACATTCACACGGTAGATTTGTCTCAAAATACCGCGTTAGAAGAAATAGATTTGGATACGCTACAAGTGCCCTTTCTCAATCTACAATCGTTGACTAGTTTGGAACAACTGCGCTTGGTGGGGACTGCTCTGGATAGTCTACTATTGCCAACTGCAAACAGTCCATTGCAAGCGCTCGTGTTGTTGGGTTGTCCCATCCGCCAACTGGATTTAAGTTCTTATCCTTTGCTGGAATACGTGGCACTACACGAAGCCCGTCTAACGACGTTTTCCGCTGCCCAAAACCCCCTGTTGAAATATTTGGACCTTGTCAATAGTCCTATACAGCACCTAAATTTATCTTCCAATATAGGCTTAGAAGATGTGCGCTTGATGGGTTTGCCCGTGACCCACTTGAATTTTAGCCACTGCGATACTTTGCGCCAACTCAATTTACAGTACTTGCCGTTATCTAGTGACAGCTTACTCTTTTCTTCAACGTTTTTAGAAGTTGTACAAATCAAATACCTCGATCCTAGTTTCTCTGAACTCTCTCTACAATCTTCAGAACTGCGGGCGCTACACGTGTATGGAACGGCCATTCAAACACTGGACGCTAGTAGCAGCGCTGTTTTAGAACACGTAGAGATTTACCACAATCCCCAGCTCTATTCCATTCGTTTTGGAACCGATGAAATGTGGCGCTTAAATGTGCAACACAATGCGCCTGATCTACATATTTGTTTTGTGATTAACAACCCCATTGTCATTCTTAGAAGTTGGAACGTAGATGCTACGTACGACCGCAATTGTTATCCCAATACCATAAGCGGGCAAGTCGTATTGGACGGCAACAACGACTGTTTGCCCAGCCAGGGGGAGCAGGGCATTCGGCAGCAGGCCATTGAATTTCAGAAAACTGGACAACTGCCGTATGTAGTTTTTACGGATTCACTAGGGCGGTATACGGCTCATCTGGACGAAGGTGTTTACACCACTCGGATGTTGTTGCCCAACAGCTACCGCCAAGCCTGCATCGCTACCCAGATGGTGGTCGTGGACAAGGTGCGCTTGTTCGATACATTAGACTGGACGATTGAAGAGCAAAGCAGTTGTGAAGATATGTGGGTAGATATTTAGTGCGCCTATTCTTCAGCCGCAGGCGGTAAATTATTACACGGTTCGCTATTGTAATCGTGGAACGACGGCTGCGAACCAAGCTTATGTGGAAGTAATTTTAGACCCTGCATTGACTTATGTGTCTTCTACCGTACCCTTGACCAACTCAACTGGTGCCGCCTTGCGGTTTGATTTAGGAACAGTTGGAAGTGGTGCCTGTGGGGCATTTATGATATATGTGCAAGTTGACAGCAGCGTTCTATTGGGGCAAACTCATTGCACCCACGCCCACATCTATCCCGATTCTAATTGTGCTTCTACTTGGCAAGGCGCTAATTTAGAGGTAGACGGAACCTGTTTGAGCAATAAAATTGCCTTTACCATTCGCAACACGGCGGCCTCTATGTCGCAAGTGACCAATTATTTTGTTTTTGAAGATAATATTATGATGCGCCAGGGAACGGTGCAACTGGGCGGTGGCACTGGCCAAATTATCAACCAGCCTATTTTAGCAGGCAAAACCTACCGCATTGCCGTAGAGCAGGAAAACGGATTTCCAGATTATCTGGGCGATACGATTACTACAACCGCCTTAGAAGGTTGCAAAGCTTTACCTGATGGAAGTTTTAGTACGGGCTTTGTAACCCAATTTCCCAATGGCGATGGTGCGCCGTTTCGCTCTACCGATTGCCAACAAAACCGCGTGGGATCTGCTGCTTCGTACAAAACCGCCCAGCCTTCGGGCTACGACCCTGCTTACCACTACATCGAGCAAAATACCGCATTGCACTACCACATTCGCTTTCAAAATGTAGGGTCAGATACAGCATCCCTCGTAATAGTCTTGGATACCTTATCTTCTTTCTTGGATGTATCGAGTTTAGAAATGGGGGCTAGCAGTCATCCTTATACTTGGTCGATTGTGCGAGGGAATGTGCTGCGCGTGGTGTTTTCGGGTGTAGCGATTCCCGATAGCAGTGAGAACGAACCGTTATCGCATGGGTTTTTCCGCTACCGCATACAACAGCACACGGATAACCCCGTTGGCAGCGTGGTATACAACACCGCTGCGGTATACGTCAACCATCGTTCGCCTGTTTTTACCAACACCACTTTTCATACTATAGAAGAAGATTTTTTACACATTCAGGTTGTAGATCCCGAAATTTTAAGCGAACGCTTACAGTTGGTAGTGCAGCCCAATCCTTTTCAGCGACAGACCACCTTCTCTATTCGCAACCATTTGTACCAGCATTTGCGGGTACAACTCTACACCATCACAGGAATTCCAGTAGGGGAAGCGGAAGGACAAGGCAACGAATTGCAATTGGATGTCTCTAAATTCCAGTTGTCCGCTGGAGTATACATTTACCGTTTGGAAGGAGATGGCGAACACTTAGCCACAGGAAAAGTAGTAGTGCGCTAGATGGCAGCAAGTCTAGCGGTACTACTTATGTTGAGAGGCAGTTGTCGGGGAGGGCACTGCCTCTTTTTTAGTTGGTCAAACTAGAATAGGATTAAGTAACCACCCTACTAAATTCGATACGCGTTGATAAACATTTCTGGTTCAGGTACACAATAACCATTCGTGCAATAATCAATGTGAAAATCTAAATGCAAGTGATAACCATCGTGCGAAATAGTACCTCCCCCAGAAAATTCGTAAGTATTGTACGGATCTGGAGAGCAAATATTAACGGGAAAACTAACCACACCTGCCTGAAAAACATCCCCCACTAAACTACAAGGCGTTCCATAAAAACCCGCTGACCCAAGCGGCAACAACTCTACTTCGTACGCCCCCACAGGGACGATTTCAAAATCATAGACCACCGTTTCATAAGCATTGATTGCAGGATTGAAAAAGGTTTCTTCGGCGTGATAAACGCCCAAAAAAGGATAGCGGTTGTCAATAGGAGCATCGGTATGAATATGACAACTGAATAAGAACAGGAGTAAAGGCCAAGCTAATAAATGCGAAAAAAACGAAGTTGGTAGTTTTAAAAACATAGTGAAATAGGGATTTGGTGATAAAATAAAGCAACGCAGAAGCTGGCTTAAAAATAGCCCTTGAAGCCCTAGAAGACGGGGAATAATCGTATCTTTCTAATTCACTTGCGCGCTGTATAACTATCCTTAAACAAAAAGCATACTCAAAACCAATCCTACCTGCTTGTTGTTCTTCTACTATTATGAAAAAAAAACCAACCGATACGCCAAAACCAATCGAAAACGAACAGCAAAAGAGTGCCTTACACCTTTCAAAAGGAACCACAACCCCCGCTTCGATCAACCGCGCTTTTAAGCGTAAAAAGAAACCACAGCGCAGCGCTCCCGACTGGATCGCGGCCATTTTGGAGGGAGATCGAGTGGCCTTGAGCCAAGCAATTACGCTGGTAGAGAGTACGCAAGCCAAGCACCAAGCGCTGGCGCAGACTCTTATCGAAGGTTGCTTGCCCCACAGCGGCAATTCCCTGCGTATTGGCTTGACGGGAACGCCAGGCGTCGGCAAAAGCAGCTTTATTGACAGTTTTGGACAATTGTTGGTAGCAGAGGGGCGACAATTGGCCGTGTTGGCGATTGACCCAAGTAGCCAAGTGACACGGGGCAGTATCTTAGGGGATAAAACGCGTATGGAAACCCTGTCTACCCATCCACAGGTATTTATCCGGCCTTCGGCGGCAGGCAAATCTCTAGGCGGCGTAGCGCAAAAAACTAGGGAGAGTATCGTACTGTGCGAGGCGGCAGGGTTTGACACCATCTTAGTAGAAACAGTAGGAGTCGGACAATCCGAAACGGCGGTGCATTCTATGGTTGACTTTTTTCTGTTGCTATTGTTGCCCAATGCGGGCGACGAGCTGCAAGGCATCAAACGTGGTGTTATGGAAATGGCCGATTTGATTGCCATTAACAAGGCCGACGGGGATGCCCTACCCGCTGCCAAACTCGCCAAACGCCAGTGCCGCAACGGCCTGCACTTGTTTCCGCCCAAAGCCAGCGGTTGGATTGCTACCGCCGAATTGTGTTCGGCCTTAAAAAAAACAGGCTTAGATACCATCTGGGAGCATATTTTACGCTTCCAACGCCACAGTACGCTCAATGGTTACTGGGAGCAACACCGCCGTGCACAAGCCGCTTATTGGCTGGAGGAAAGTCTGGGGCGGCAACTTCAACAATTGTTTTACAACCACCCAACGATTCAAACACAATACGAACAATTAAAACAGCGCGTTTTACAGCGTCAACTCTCGCCATTCCGCGCCAGTCAACTCCTTATCGAAGCGTTTCAAAAGTAAGTAGAAAAAGAAAATTTGTTACTTTTTTTCAGCAAAGGTATTATTAAAATTAGCAATAGTTACCCCCTAATTACGAGTTGTCTAAAAAGTATAAGTATGAATAGATATTGGATAGCACTGGCGTTGTTGATTCAGATAGGCATGGCAAATGCTGCCTTAGGGCAGCGCTACAAACATAAACACGGCCCCAACACGCCATTGGATAGTTCCTTACTGGTTGATTATTACCTAAGTGCCCAAGTGTTGGCAGAGAACAATCGGTATTTAGAAAAACGGCTGCAAGAGCAACTGCTGTCTTTAGAAGAAAAGGCCGTTTGTGAACCTATTATACGAGAAATAAGCGCTGCACAGGCAACTTGGAAGCAGGTACAAAAAACCGCTTGGGACGGCATGGGTATACTCTACAATTGGGCTGAGCCTTCTTCGCCGTATAAGATAAATACGAGCATCCATAGTCCATTTACAGAAACAGAAGTGGAGGCTTTGGTCAAAGGGTTGCAACAACTGGAGCAGCGGCAGTTGAATGCGTTGGCTAAAATGTGGAAAATGAAACAGGTAGCAGGGACTATATTTGCGAATGCAGCTACCAAAACAGCTGAATTAGAACGCTTACAGCAGCAATTGGCCACTCTACACCGAGGCATACACCACGTGGATGCACGAGAGTGGTCGGCAAGCGATTTTAACAAGCGTCCCGATTTTATTCTTAATTTATTGTACCATAAAGTAGAAAACGAAGCACTGCTCAAACAACTGGTGGTGGTCGATTATTTGACGAAACAACTATCTAAATTGCCACTGATTGCAGCACCTACCAGTTTACAAATTGTTGCTAATCAACAACGTTACTTGATCGGCGAAGATAGAACTTTACGCATTCAGACTTTTCCATCGACAAAAAACAATATAACAATCAAAGTCAATGGGCAACAAGTTTCCAGTGATCATGGGATTGCCAATTATAAAAAAAAGATGCAAAAAATTGGGCAACAACAAGACGTCGTGGAAGCCACTTGTACCGATGCCCAAACAGGAAATTTGATTACTTTGCGCGAGGTAGTCCCCTACGAAGTGTACCAACCTAATTTAGTGGTCGCCAATGATAGAATGAATTTTTTATATTTAGGGGTAGAAAATAGGGTATCTATAGGATATAATTTGGGAAACAGCGCCCCTTTATTGGTGGAGACAACTTGCAAACCTTACGGCGAAAATACAGAGGAAACAACAACGGGCGTCCTTCTGGAAAACTATGGAACAAACCATTACAAAATAACGCCTACCAAAATGGCGCGTGTAACGATTGTATTAAAAGACACCAGCAACCACCCCAGTAAAGCCTACCGCATGGCATTCAGCGTTCTTCGAGTGCCCGACCCTACATTTGAGATGAGCCGCAAACGCCGTGGAACGATGGTAGCGGCAGAGCTTGCCGCCAGTCGAAAAATCACGGCTTGGGTACAAGATCGAAGGTTTGATTATGCTATTCGACCAACAATCAACCACTATAAACTCACCCACCAATCGGGCGATAAAATTGACACGTATTACCACGATAAAGCGGAATTTTCCGAAGCAATCAAAGCGGCCACAAAATCTGCACGGGTTGGAGATGTGTTCACCTTTTCAGAAATAAGCTGTCTTTATCCATACGATGAACAAGAACGGACAGGAAATGATATCCGCATCACCATAAAGTAGGTAGGCCGTCGTGGGGGCGCATCTCGATACGCCCCCACAGCGCTCAATCCGCAGCCAACTCTTCTTTTTCAGGAACGGCAAGCTTACTTGGGCGTCCCTTAAACGTATCCATCGTGTTGTGAACGCCAAAAATACGCCCTGCTACAAAATCAAAAATACGCGTAGGCAGCAGCCCTTTGAGGATCGGCACCGACTTGACCATAAACGGTTCTTGTAACATGATTTCATTCTTTTTGACGGCCTCCATAATTTTATCTACAATATAATCGGGGGTCAAAATAGGGGTGAGCATAGGTGCCTTAACGCCGTCAAACATACCTGTACTAATGTAACTAGGGAGTACGGTAGTCACATGAACACCCGTGTTGCCCCGCTCCATCTCTAACCGCACCGAGTCGGACCAACCAATCACCGCCCATTTACTAGCCGCATACACCGACATGTTAGGATTAGAAATTAATCCAGAAGCAGACGCGATGTTGATCAAATGGCCTTCGCATTGATCGACCATGTCGGGCAAAAATTCTTTGGCCACGTGCATCAATGCTGTGGTATTGATGGCGATGGTTTTGCTAATATCGCGGTGGCTGTGCTCTACAAAAGGCTTACCGACCACAATACCTGCATTATTAAACAGAAGATCAATGGTTGTATAAGTATCTTTAACACGTTTGGCAGCGCGTTGAATGTCCTCTAAATTAGAAACATCGACTACATCTACATCCACACTGTAACCCAAATTGGCGAAGTGCGACTTAGTTTTAAGGAGATTCACTTCGTTGATGTCCCAAAGAATGACTTTGTAGGCACGTGCTTCTAAACAACGTTTGGCCAATAATTTTCCAATACCTGAAGCGCCCCCTGTGATTAGGACACATCTATCTTTTATTTTTGTCATAATAGTAATAGTATAAATTGAATGATACAACATGCTTCGCAACTCCTCGAAGCTTAGGAAAAACCAGTAATCTAAGCTCTAAACGAACGGATTACGGATAGACGCTGTGTTGAATTGGTGATTCTTAAACAGTCTTCTTAGCACTACAACGATACACTAAAGTTGTTTAAAAATCAAGTCAAGTAGATTATTAATTTGCTATTAAACAAAACAGCTGTTACCTAATATAGTTGGGAGTTAAGAGACTATGGTACAATTATTTTCTACGTATAGGGAGAAGTAGCGAACAAAAATAGGCTTTACAAAAATAGTCAATAACAGGTAAAGAAGTTCATTGGCAAGAACACATACCTGCCCCAAAAAAAATGGCAGGAAACTGAACGGTTTATGTCGAAATAGGCAGCATCTTTGAGAAAGAGTAGTTAAGGTATGTGACTGAACGGTTCTTGACAACTAGTTAATTGGCAGGGGTTGAGCAATCAACCAAGTAGTTTTTTTTCGATAGAAATACTAAGTAGTATACTTGATAAAAGAATGCTTGTTAAAAAATAGTTAAGACTCAAAAATGAATAGCCACAACTGTACAACGGATTGTCATAGAGGCATTAAGTAGGAGAAGGCAGGACATTTGACTTGGTAATAAATAAAACCAACCTTTCTTATTGGTAATAATGTCTAATACACAAACAACTATTTTAATACACCCATAGGAGCCTATTTTTTTATTTCCCCATTAGCAGCGTAGGTATAATGCTGCACTAGACTTCTACACAAATTCTATTGTTATGAAATTTACAAAAATTTACATATTTTTATTGCTTTTACCAACCCTATTATTAGCACAAGACGGCCCTGCGGGCGTTGGCAATACTGGGAGCAATGGCTTGTGGTTGCGTGCAGGTGATTTGACTTTGAACGCAGGCGATCCTGTTGTTACTTGGCCCGACGCTTCTGGTAATGGCAACGATGGGCGGCAAGCAGATCCCACCAAACGCGCTACTTTTGTTCCAGCAAGTGCCATGAACAACCAAGCAGCCGTGCGTTTGGATGGAGTGGATGATTTGGTAGAGATTGCCGATGTAGATATTTTAGACGGCAGCGATGGCTTGACGTACTATGCTGTTATCCGCCCCAATAATTTAGATGGGAGTTCAGCGCGGGGTATTTTGGGAAAGCGCATTACTTACACCAATCCTACCCAATATGCTTATACTTGGTTTATTTGGTCGGGCAATAGAATGTACATGGACATCAATACTCAAAATGACCGTTTTAACACCAGCAATAGTTTTAATAATGCTACGAATTATATTTTGGCTATGGAGTTTGATGGTACAACGGGCACCAACCAGCGCTCCAGAATTTTTAATGCAGGGCAAGTGATTCATACTGCTAGAGAAAGCTCTTCGACTATTGTCAACAGCAACCAAGATTTGGTGCTGGGTGCTTTAAATAAAAACTACCGCTCTTATATGGGCGCGGACTATGCCGAGGTCATTCAATTCAACCGCACCCTCAACCGCGCAGAACATATTATTGTTCATAACTATTTGTCTGCTAAATACAACATTCCTTTGAGCAACGATGTGATCTACGACGAAGACAATGCCGCCAATGGCAACTACGATTTTGAAGTGGCAGGAATTGGCCGTGTAGACGCTAACAATTTGCAAGACCAAGCTAAGGGGACAGGAGCGGTACACCTGTTGAACCCTTCTAATCTTGACAACAATGAATTTCTGTTGTGGGGGCACGATGGCGGCGCTATGGATATGAGCAATAACAGCGATTTGCCAGGGGGCGTGCAGGCGCGCTTGGGACGTACGTGGCGGGCGAGTGAAGTAGATAACGCGGGCAATACTGTAGAGGTAGGAACGGTAACCATGCGTTGGGATTTGAGCAATTTATCCAACATCAACCCTGATGATTTGTTGTTGCTGGTGGATACGGACAACGACGGACAATTTTCGGATGAAACCCCTATAGCGGGTGCCGTCGATGCTGGTGCAGGGATCTACGAATTTACAAATGTGGGAGCTGTGGCAAACAATACCCGATTTACAGTAGCTTTGGCTAGTCAGTTGTTGCCCATCGAATTGGCTGATTTCTCAGCAGCAGTATCCGCCGATCAAACGGTTGCCCTGCAATGGACAACGCTTACCGAACTCAACAACGATTATTTTACTTTAGAGCGCTCGGCTGATGGAATAGTTTGGGAAGTTTTGAAAACCGTAGCGGGCGCAGGCAACAGCCAGGAAGCCTTGACTTATTACGAGGAAGATTCCTATCCCTTGAAGGGGATCTCTTATTACCGTTTAAAACAGACAGATGTGGATGGCCAATACAGTTACAGCACCATTCGCGCCGTAGAAATTACCCCACAAAATAAGCCACTATTGGTATATCCCAACCCCACTGTAGACAAAGTGGTCTTGCAAGGCCCTGTTTTAATAGCGGCAGAGTTGCGTGTTTTTAATGCACAGGGACAGGAAGTAACCACACAAATCCGTACCGCAAACAGTGGAACAAGCGTCTTAACACTAGACCTTTCTGCTTTACCGAAAGGCGTGTATATCATTCAAACACCTACACAAGTGCGACAAGTGACTAAACAGTAGGAGAGTTACAATTTAAACAACCAATAATTAAGAAGAGCTAGGAATCTGCCGACAAAGGGTGGGTTCCTAGTTTTTTATAGGTGTAAGTTTATTCCACGACAAAGGCAAAAATCAACTCTAAATTCTCCTGCCATAGAGTAGACAGCAGTTTAATAATACAAATGCTAATAATTTTATCATCAACTCAATTTACTATAAATACAAAGGAACCCCGTCCAGAAAGAGGAATTTCAACGTTAGGACCTGTACAGATCACTAATGGATCAGTAGGGGAAGCTTGGTAACACATAGAATCTACTAGGTGCCGATTGGCATTGCCATTATTTGTAACTACACTAGAATATTCATACATATATTGGTCGCAGGGAGAGGGGAATAGGAGTAAACGTTTGTCTCCGTATGTTGTGTTTTCTAAATAAAATAATTCTACAGGTAAGTTCATAGCAGCTTCTAAGTTCATAGCAGCTTCAAACCTTCCCTTTTTAGTAGGAATCATACCGAATTTGAAACGGCGTTTTTCCTCACTTTCAAAGTGTATATAGTAGTCATCAAAGAAACCACCAACTGCATGAATACGCCCTTGTACAAGAGTAAAGTCGAAGTCGGAAGTAGCCGTATAAATGTAATTGGTATCTAATTTTTGTACCGAAAATTCAAAATATAAATCCAAGTGGTCTAAATCATAAGCTTCACCAGAATATTGATCCAACACTGTTCGACTACTTTGCATTTTAAACCAAATTGTATCTCCTACATGAAAGGTATCTTGAGGGGTGACTGCCAACGGAAATTCAAAAGAAAAGTTCTGGATGCAGTCTTTAGAAGTGCAGCTATAAAAGCAGAGGGTAAAATGTAATAATATAAATATAATTATTTTCATGATTTTTTGTAAATGTTTTCTAAACAAAAAACTGAACAGGGATAGGGATTTAGTAGCCGTACTTGCGAATAGCGTATCAAGGTTTAAACTACTGGTTGGATAACTATTTTTAAGAGCATCGCGGACTACTGTAACTTCTATTGGTGCATTATTTGAAATAGCATCGAACATTATCTGCTAAATCACACAACATAGGTGCTGCACCTGAACTACTGCTATTGTTCAAAATCCAGAGGCGCAACCGCCGAGGACTACTCGCCCTCCCAACCTGCTCTAGTAGGGCATAATTATTATACTCATAATAGGCATTTAATCCTGTAGATCCTACCCAGTGGGCGCGCTCAATTTTGCTTTTATCCGTATTTTGGCCATGTCTATTTTGAAAATCGTTGTAAACACCACCGCCGTGGGTACCACAGTTCTGTTTGAGTCGAGCGGTTAATTGAAAAATATCAGCTCCTCGCAAAGCGCGTACTTCTATATCTGTGTTGTACCAATCTACAAAAGGATGAATGCCGCCAAAATAACGGTGGTCAATATTCCAACAACCCGAATGGTTGGTCCAAGTTCCTCTACCAAAAAGGTACAAATCTTTGACATAGATTTTGACGTTACGCACACCTTCCCAGCCCAGTTGTGTATCTTCTACCTCTACACAGCCACTAGGTTTATTGCGCTCTGCATGTACGTAACAACCACAAGAATTTGTGCCTCCATTAGTGGGGGCCTGAGGGGGTGGAATAAAGATCTGTCCACATTGGTACCAAGTGCTACCTGGCTCGCAAGGTACGGGTAGCGGTCTTATTGTTCCATCACTGCAAGAAACTTGCGGATCGTAACATTGTGGATAATTGGGACAACTGGGGGTGCAATCAATAAGTACCTGACCGTCCACATCGTAGTACACTGCATCTACACGACGAAAGGCCTCAGCCACTACATAGCTGTTGTATGGAAAATGTACTAAATCAGCCAATACGTCTACCGTAACTCCCGAAGGCAATGAAAAATTAGGGGGCAAAACTGCATAATGATAGGTAGGTTGATTACTAGGAATAGTTGGATCGTGGTAGTAAATACCTTGTTGTATTACCTCATAATGTAGGGGATAATTGAACAAATAAGGGTCGTGTTCCGCCGCCTCATTTTCCAATCCATTAAAGGCATCTACTGCTGTTTGTAAAGCGTCTAAGGCCACCCAATCTTGAGGTAGTAATCGAACGTATTGGTGGGTGATAGGGAGACTCGTACGTTGATGGTTGGGATACACAGTATTCCAAGCTTCCAATATATTTATCGTGCACATAAGGATTAGGTAGGAGTTTGCCTAGTACTATTTGATTATCGTCAGCAGATTTCAGAGTGGAAGAAGCACCAGCAACAACAATCTTTTTAGAAGAAGGGATAGAAACGGCAGAAGCAGGAGTAACAGCAGCCTTCTGACAAGTCCAAAACAAGCCGCTAGATAGTAGCAGAATAAATAATTTCAGATGGTACATAAGCATAAGCATTAAGCATACATTACAAAGCAGCAGAATCATCAAAACGGAAGGACGAACTACATATATACAATAGTAGTGAAAAAAATAAAAACTGGAGTAATTTAATAGATTTTATTTTGAGTTGCAAAAGGTTCTGTAAATAAATACATTGCATCCAAAAGAAAAGCGCCATCCCATAATTTGGAACGGCGCTTCTTGTTGTTTTCGGCTTACCTGCGTACAAACACCCCTTGTATTAATCGACAATCATGGTGCTGTGATCCAACTTTTGCTGTACAATGCCTTCGGGCAGCTCGCGATATTCGTATTGTTGGTTGCGCAATTGTGGTTCGAAACCCGCTTCTGCAATGGCTTTCTGGATGCCATCGGCAGTAAAACGGAAGGCCGCACCTGCTGCCGATACCACGTTCTCTTCGATCATAATCGAACCAAAATCATTGGCTCCTGCATGCAAACAAGCTTGTGCAACTTGCTTCCCAACGGTGAGCCACGACGCTTGGATATTGACCACATTGGGCAACATGATACGGCTCATGGCAATCATACGGATATACTCATCGCCTGTATACGTGCCGCGTTTTTTAGTCAATTTCTTCAAAATTGTATCTTCGTCCATAAACGGCCACGGAATGAAGGCCAAGAAGCCTTTGGCGTCGGCGGGCTTTTTGTCTTGAACCTCGCGCAACCAAACCAAATGCTCCATGCGTTCGTAATTGGTTTCGATGTGTCCAAACATCATGGTAGCGCTGGTGGTAATGTGAAGTTGGTGGGCGGCTTCCATCACCTCCAACCACTCACGGCCAGTACATTTACCTCTAGAAATACGGCGGCGTACCCGATCGTTCAAAATTTCGGCTCCCGCGCCTGGCAGCGAATCCAAACCCGCTTCGTGCAGGGCGCGCAAAACTTCGGTGTGGCTGGTTTTTTCTAACTTTGCAATATGGGCTATTTCTGGCGGCCCTAGAGCGTGTAATTTTAGGTTGGGATACAACTGCTTCAACTCGCTAAAAAGGTTGCAGTAAAAGTCCAAGCCCAAATCGGGGTGGTGGCCGCCTTGCAACAACAATTGCTCGCCTCCGAAGCGAAACAGCTCTTCAATTTTCTCTTGGTATTCTGGAATGCTGGTTACATACGCCTCTTTGTGTTTGGGACGGCGGTAGAAATTGCAGAATTTAC
>CAYUZF010000006.1:5361-11913 GCA_964449615.1 uncultured Aureispira sp. | reverse complement strand
ATTAGTGGTGTTAGAATTGCGGTCAATAATCCAAGTCACTTTGTTGTGTGGCACATGGTGCCATTTGATTTTATTGCCGACATACATCAATTCTGCGGTGCCTGCATGTTCAAACAAAAACACCCCTTCCTCAGCAGTCAAATACTCCAAATTCAGGGCGCGTTGTAATAAATTATCTACTTGCATAAGCTGGTTTTTATTAGCATAACGCTGCTTTTTAGAAAAGCGTTTACGGAACTTTCAATTTTTTCTGAATCTTTTGAACAAAGGTATCTAATTTCAGACAATTAGACGAAAAGCGCTGCTATTTTTGTAGCTTTGTGACCTTAATCAGAATGAAGTTTTCAAACCAACAACAAATCATGGAGCAATACACGGCCAAGACATTTCTAGGGTTAGAAGGTGTTTTAGAGGAAGAATTAAAACAACTGGGGGCACAGAAAACCAAGCGTTTATCCAGAGCGGTAGCTTTTGAGGGGGAGCTGGATTTGTTGTACCGCGCCAATTTTCAATTGCGCACGGCCTTGCGCATTTTGCACCCTTTGGAGCGCAGCCAAGTCACCAACCAAAACCAATTGTACAATTTTGCGCACCGCCTCAACTGGTTGCGTTGGTTTACCCCTGAACAGAGTTTTGCCGTACAGGCCAAAGTTATTAAAGCGCCAAATTTCAACAACAGTACGTTTGTAGCGCTCAAGGTAAAAGATGCCATTGTTGACCAGTTTCGACGCCTCAAAGGACAACGCCCGTCTGTAGACAAACACAATCCCGATGTACTAATTGATGTCTATTTATACAACGATCAATGTACCATTTCCATCGACAGTTCTGGTTCTTCGCTGCACCGCCGAGGCTACCGCGACAAAGGCCACCGCGCGCCTCTCAATGAAGTATTGGCCGCAGGCATGATTCTGTTATCGGGCTGGGACAGGTCGACGCCCTTTGTCGACCCTTTTTGTGGAACGGGAACGCTAGTAACCGAAGCTGCACTGCTCGCCAAAAATGTAGCGCCCAACATCAAACGCGAGGAATATGGCTTCAAGCAGTGGAAAAACTTCGATCGGAAGTTGTGGGACAAAGTTTGGCTGGAAGCGCGCGCCAACGAGCGCCGTTTTGAAGGAACCATTCTGGGGGCAGATGTCTCCAAAAAAATCATCAATTTCACTCGGCAACAAGTCGCTGCCGCTGGCGTAGCAAGTGCCGTACAACTAGAAGCCATCCCTTTCCGTGCGTTTGAATTTCCTGTTACCCCTGGCACCATGATCAGTAACCCGCCTTATGGCGAACGGATGGATTACGAAGATGTAGAAGAGTTGTACGGGCGTATCGGCGACCGGCTCAAAGCCGATGCACCTGGTTACCAAGCGTGGCTAATTAGCTCCATTAAAAATTTTAACCGTTTTATCGGTTTGCGCCCTTCCAAAAAAATTCCGCTGTACAACGGCGGGTTAGAATGCCAATACATGCGGTTTGATCTCTATCGGGGTACCAAACGCAAAGACAAATAAGCTGCTACGGGGTGGTGGGTACGTACGGGGGGTATGGGCATTTGCCTCATATCCCCCTTGACTTTTTCATGCAAAAAAAGCCACTTGTTTGTAGTTCGTTGCAGTTCTTACCGTAAAAAAATGCAAGAGTGTCGTTTGGGCGACAAGGGGGGATTTGCTTGTGCTTTATATTTGTAGTAACAAAAGCAGCCAGCAATACTGCTGCGACAATTAGCAACAGCAGTTCTATATAGCTACGATTAAGACAAGGGTTTGAGTCTTATTAGATTTGGAAATGGTGGCCTTTGGCTACTGTTCCATGTGTGTCCTTGCCTTTCGGGTTGACGGGGGTCTGACTCGAAAGGCTTTTTTTTGAAAAACAGTACCTCAATATATGAATTTTGTAGGCGTTGGTTAGAGATTGAATAGGGGGGAGCATACCCCACTATTCTTTTTCTTGTTTTGAACACGTCACCCACCACTATTGGCCTTTTGATGCGCTAGAAAAGCATGCGTTAACCTACCCAATTAGGTAGGTTTGATGGTACTATGAGCAGACCCTGCAACCTTTTACTATTGTTTGTTCACCTTTACAACCACTTTGCAATGAAATACGCTTCCCTTATTTTTTCGCTCCTATTGATGGGACTAAACGCAGCAGCGGCACAAACTGTAGAACAATTCTTTAAAGATACGGATGATTTTTTGGGTACGTATGTAGCCAAAGATCGAGTGGATTACGAAGGTATACAGCGCAATCCTGGCACACTCAACAAACTCGTTGCATTTATCCAAAAAGCACCCGTGGATACCTACAGCGAAGACCAGCGCAAGGCTTTTGGCATTAATGCGTATAACATAATGGTTATTAAGGCTGTTGTGGATCATTATCCGATCGAAAAACCCTTGGATGTGGTTGGCTTTTTTGATGCCAACAAACACCTTATTGCAGGCAAAAAGACTACATTGAACAACTACGAAAAGAAGGAATTGCTACAGCGTTACGCCGATGCTCGTTTGCATTTTGTCTTGGTCTGTGCGGCAGTGGGGTGCCCCCCTTTGGCCAATTTTGCCTACGTGCCTAAAAAATTGGAAGAGCAGTTGGAACAGCGCACCAAAGTAGCCCTCAACAACGCTGCATTTATACAAGTAGACGACTTCGCAAGTACAGTGGCGCTGTCTAAGATTTTTGAGTGGTATGCCAGCGATTTTAAGCCCAATGCTGCCACTTTTATCAATAAATACCGAACGGAACCCTTGCCCGAAGGCAAACGCAGCTATTACCCTTACGACTGGACGTTGAATAGCCAGTCGGTTTCCAGTACAGCTAGTACCATACCGACGGCAGGAACAAGCGACAAACCTATCTTCGCACCCATTATCGCTGCGGCCACCTTGCCCAAAGGAAAATTTGAAATCAATAACTTTAATACTATTTATACCGCTGATTATGAGGGAGACAATACGTATTCGGGGCTAACAGGACTGTTTTTTTTTACCTATGGGGTCAATGGCCGTTTGGATATTTCTTGGGACTTTATCTTGGCTTCCAATCGTTTTGGCGATGCCATCGGGGACAGCCCTTTTAAACCCTTCGATTTTCGAAATACACCAGACAATACTTCTAGACCTGGTCGGACAATTTCCCGCTCTTGGGGACTGAGTGCTATGGGGCCTAGAGTACGCTTTTCGCCCTTCAAAAAAATTGGAATTTCGTTTGAGCAAGCGTTTTACTTTCCTGTCAAAGACGTTCCTTTTAACAATGCCGTTAACAACAATCTTTTTTGGGTATCGCAATTGTACTACGACAGGCAATTGAATCCCAAGTTTGGTTTGTTCATCGCCTTGACTTTTTGGCAACCCATCAGCTTAAATCCCCAAGATGAATTCAGGTTTCAAATGCCTTATTTAAGAGGGTTTCTGACTTGGTTTGCGACCAATAGATTCTCTTTGTATGCAACCACTACCTTGTTTACGGAGTGGGGCGTAGGGGCCAAGTTTTTACTTACCCCACAGTTTGAAATACAAGCGCTGTATTCTTACTATGTACCAATTCCTGGTTTGTCAGATTTGTATTTGCAAGGAGCTAGCAACGTTATGACCTTCAATTTGGGCTTGCGGTATAGAATTTAATTCGGTGTAAACGGTCGGATTTTATAAAAGGAAAAAATCACCAATCGCCCTTTTGGGAACATGCTAAGTAATAAAATAGTCGCGTCTGGCAAATGGGCGCGTAAAAAGCATAAAAATCGGCAACAATAAGTTATCTTGACGACAGTCATTATTTAGGAACACCCTGTCTATTGTAAAAGTAAGGGGTTTTGAAGTGTTGGTGGAGGGGAACAATTTGCCCAAAAGCAGGCTTTAAAACTTACGCACTGTATCCTATTTATTGTTGTTCTTCTGCATGGTCAGAAGAAAATTAATTTAATTAATCCGAAATGAAACTATTATTCCCTTTGCTATTTCTGGGAACGCTATTGGCTACTACTTCTTTGAATGCGCAAGACAGTGATTTTTTTGATAAAGCCGATCAGTTCTTTGAAACCTATGCCCAATACAATGCCGTGCAATACCGAGCGTTGTACCAACAACCTATAGCTTTAGAAAGTTTGGTGGAACAAATTGAAACGACCAGTATAAACGATTGGTCAGAAGCGGCGCAAAAGGCGTTTTACATCAATGCTTACAATCTGCTTGTGATCGCTACCGTTGTGGAGCATTATCCCATTGCTTCTCCTAACGAAATCGTAGATTTTTGGGACGGCATCAATCATCAAGTGGCGGGCAAAATGTATACTTTAGAGCAGTTGGAAGCTTTTGTTGTGGCAGCGTATAAAGATCCCAGTGTGCATTTTGCTTTGGTAAACGGCTCGGTTGCTTGTCCACCCATTGCCAATTTTGCTTACCAGCCTCAAAAACTGGAAGCGCAATTGAAAGATCGCGTTATCAGTACATTGAACAATTCTCAATACATCCAATACAATCCCGAACTAAAACGCATTGAACTACCGATGTTGTTCAACCGTTATGAAACATCGTTTCAGCCCAATGTGGTGGCTTATTTGAATCAATACCGAGTAGAAAAGGTAACCCCTGAGGTACGCATTGCGTATAAAAACGAAGATTGGTCCTTGAATTCGTATCAGGAAACGCCGTCTAAGTTGCGTAAGAAAAAGCCTAAAAAAGCGGTTGAATTGAGCAAAAAAGTAGCTACGGGCGCCTATGCAGGGTTAGCACAAGTTATTACGCTGCCCAAAGGCGTTGCAGAGTTACAAGACTTCAACAACATTTATACGGTTGGGGTTGGCACCAAAGAAAACGGAACCAGAAGCAGTTATTTCAACAGCTACTTCACGGCTTTTTATGGAGCGACAGGGAAATTAGATTTGGGTATGTGTTTGCTGTACCGAGCCTCTAGAGAACGAGATTATTTTACGGCTTCGCCGTTTAAAACACTGAATTTGGAGCAGAGCGGCTCTGGACAATTGGACGATGCGCCCGCAGACATTCGAGCCGACCACGGGTTGTCCCACATGGGTTTTCAAGTGCGGTTTGCGCCTTTTAAGAACATTAGTTTGTCTTTTGAGCACGGGTTTATGCTGCCCATCAAAGGCGTTCCCAACGAAAACAGCGTAGACGAGAATATTTACAGCGTTACGCAAGTGTATTACATGCAAAACATAGCGCCCAAAACACAATTGTTTCTAGCGCTTACTTTTTGGCAGGGTTTCCAAATTGGTAAACCCTTTAGAATACAGCTTCCATTGGTACGGGGCTTTGTCAACTACTTTGCAACGCCTCGTTTATGCCTCTATGTAAACAGCATGTATTTGTTGGAGTGGGGCGTTGGTGTCAAATATTTGTTGACGCCTAAATTTGAAGTACAAGTTATGTACAGTTATTTTATACCCGTCCCTGGTCTTTACGACCTACTGGTTCCAGGAGCGGCCTCCGTTATGACCTACAACCTCGGGTTTCGTTATCGGTTGTAGCCGTTTTACTATTCTTACCGCGCATCGGTAGGGTACCGCACCGACGCGCCTATTGCTCTGACAGCAAAGAGCGCCTAAATGTATTTGTATGTCCAACACACCAGAACACATCGTTATTATTGGCAATGGGATTAGTGGAATCACGGCTGCCCGTTACATCCGAAAAATGAGTGACAAACGCATCACCATCATTTCGGCAGAAACAGAGCATTTCTTTTCTAGAACAGCACTGATGTACGTGTACATGGGCCACATGCGCTACGATGATATTAAGCCGTACGAAGATTGGTTTTGGGAGAAAAATCGCTTGAACTTGGTGTTCGATTATGTGGCGGCGGTCAACACGCAAGACAAAAAATTGCAATTGCGCAAGCGTGGCGAAATGACGTACGATAAGTTGATTTTGGCGACGGGTTCTGTCCCTAATAAATTTGGTTGGCTTGGACAGGATTTGCGGGCGGTGCAAGGGCTGTATTCCTACCAAGACTTACAAAGCATGGACGCTTATTCTTCGGATACCGAACAGGCCGTTGTGGTAGGTGGTGGTTTGATTGGAATCGAAATGGCAGAAATGTTTCAGACCCGCAACATCCCTGTGACCATGCTGGTGCGAGAGAGCAGTTATTGGAACAATGTGCTGCCTCCAGAAGAATCGGAAATGGTCAATCGCCACATGCGCGAACACTACATTGATTTGCGCCTCAATACCGAATTGAAAGAAATTTTATCCGACGATCAAGGGCGCGCACGTGCTGTTGTCACCAACCACGGCGAAGAACTCGCTTGCCAATTTGTTGGACTCACCGCAGGCGTACATCCCAATATTGAGTTTATCAAGAATTCTAAAAAATGCGACGTAGATACACAAAAGGGAATCTTGGTAAACGATTATTTGGAAACTACAGCGCCTGATGTGTATGCGCTGGGCGATTGTGCGCAGTTGATGAACCCACGCGAAGGCCGCCGACCCATAGAAGCAATTTGGTATACGGGGCGTATGATGGGCGAAACGGTAGCCCATACCATTTGTGGCAACCGCACGGCTTATGTACCGCGGTTGTGGTTCAACT
>CAYUZF010000006.1:0-5351 GCA_964449615.1 uncultured Aureispira sp. | reverse complement strand
CCTCGCCGGCGAAGACGCCACCTACGACCGCGGCATCTGGTTCAACTCGGCCAAATTTATGGACATTGAATACCAAGTATATGGGACGGTAGACGCCCAACCGAAAGACAACCATGCGCAGCTGTATTGGGAACACGAAAACGGAAAACAGAGCATTCGGTTGGTGTTTGACAAAGAAAGCAAGGCTATTTTAGGCTTTAACTTAATGGGCGTGCGTTACCGCCAAGAGGTTTGCGAAAAGTGGATTCTAGAAAAAACTTCTGTGGAAAACGTCTTGCAGCATCTGGGCTTGGCCAATTTTGATCCTGAATTTTATAAAGAATACGAAGCCGATGTTGTGGCCTTGTACAACCAACAGTTTGACGCCAATCTCAAACTCCAGCAAAAGCGCGGCTTAACTGCTGCGCTGCGGTTTTTGAAAAATAAATTTACTACACCGACTTAGTCGTTCTAGCGCAACATTCCTCCACTTCCTGATTCTTTTAGTATGAAATATTTGAAAATAATAGGCATCGCGCTCTTCACCTTCTCTTTTGTGCTGTTTTTCGTAAGTATTACGTTCAGTAGCCATCGGCTCAATGAAGAAACGTTGGCAGCGATTGACAACGAATACAGACGCGAAGCCATCCGAGCAGTAGCAGGCGCAGAATGGGAAAAAGAGTACCAGTTTAATTATAATTTTGGCAAAGCGATGTACCCTGTTCTAAAAAAAGCCCAGCAACGCTTAGATAGTTTGAGTGGAGTCGATCCTGAACAAGAGATTTGGAATGCAACCAATTTGCCCGAAGGGGTGGACGAGTGGAGCTACCGCATGGGCGATGGAACGGTTGCGGAGTACAACCAACAACTAATGACCAGCAATGTGAGCAGCATGACGGGGAACAATCCTTTTTTGTTCTTTTTCTTGGTGTTTATACTCGGTACCATCGGCGCTTTGTTATACATTCTACCAGGCTTGCGAAAAATACCAGGCATCAAGCACGACCACATCTTTTTTAATCAATTTCAAAAAGGTATTGTCCCCGCGCTACAGATGATTGTTGTGGCCGCCACATTTTTAGCAACTTGCTATGTGATGTGGAAAGCGGGAACGAGCGAAGACGGAATCTTTCACTTGGTGGTGACTCTTGCTATTACGGCGCTTATAATGATTCTGATTGGCATTTATGAGGCTAGAGAAGGACGTATACCCTGGAAACCTGGTACCACAAGCATCGGAAATGGCTGGTTGGGCATTCTACTAGGAACATTTTTAATTATTTTTTACGTATTGCTGTATTTCCACGACCAGTACATTTACAACTGGGTGCGCATGGTCGATCCTGTTAAACAGGCAATTTGGGGCGATCCCACGGTGCGCGCAGACAAATGGTTTTTATATGGGTTTATGTATACGCTGGTCATGGTGGTTATGGGTATTCGTATGTTTATCAAATACCGCCACAATAAGTACCAATTGATTCGCACAGGCTCGGTGTTGTTCTTCCAAATTTCCTTTGCCTTTATGATTCCAGAAGTCTTAGCCATTCTCAATACGCCTGCTTATAACATTACAACTCCATGGCCTTTGGATTATAGTTTTTTCTACGATTATCGCCTCAATGATTTGGGTCTTGCCCACGAAGGACAAGCGGTGTCGGTAGTGGAAGCAGGCACCGAAGGGGTCAAAGGTGCCAAAAGTTTCTTGGGTATGCACTTAGGGGTACTTTTGTTTGGTTGGGGTTTATTCTTGGCGTTGGTGTTGGTGCCGTTGTTTACTTACCTCTATGGCAAACGTTGGTATTGCTCTTGGGTTTGCGGTTGCGGTGGCTTGGCCGAAACGCTGGGCGATCCTTTCCGACAGCAATCCGATAAGACGCTTCGCGCGTGGCGGGTAGAGCGCTATGTGATTCATAGTGTATTGGTGTTTGTTGTCATAATGACGGGTTTGCAAATCTACCAGTACTTTGTTGCGCCCGATGCAAGCACCATCAATTTAGGCTTTGTAGAATTGAATATCTATCAAGTGCGCCGCTGGTATGGGTTTTTGATTGGATCTATGTTTGCAGGGGTTGTCGGAACGGGTTTTTACCCGATCATGGGCAATCGTATGTGGTGCCGTTACGGCTGTCCTTTGGCGGCTATTTTGGGAATCGTACAACGCTTTAAATCCCGCTTTAGAATTACGACGAATGGGGGGCAGTGCATCTCCTGTGGCAACTGTTCTACCTATTGCGAAATGGGGATTGATGTGCGGGCTTATGCACAGCGTGGGCAAGACATTGTACGGGCTTCTTGTGTTGGCTGTGGGGTCTGTTCGGCGGTTTGTCCGCGTGGGGTGTTGCGCTTAGAAAACAGTGGCGAAGATGTGAACACCCGCGCCTTAGATGTGCGCAACGTACACGTACAGATGGATGATGTGACGTTGCCTAAGGTATAAAATACTTATAACAATTAAACTAAAACTGATATTGTGGAATTACGTCTATTTTTTGTGTGTTGTTGCACACTCGTCTTCCTAACCCATACAAACGCGCAGTTGCCCATCTGGGGCGCACGCTCCAATTATGGCCAAGCGCACGGCCAGTTTTCTACCAACTTTATACAAACCACCAACGCTTCTAATTATGCGATTAACGATTGGACTGCGTTATCGGTATACGATGACAATACCATAAATGGCGGTGCAGCTTTTTGGACGCGCAGCTTGTTGGGCTATTCGCAAGGTGCTTATTGGCTGGACAGTACGCCTGTCAGTTCTCCTTCTCAGGCCAACGGCGTTGCTATTTTTGATTCCGATTATTTGGACAACGCGGGAATTGTTGGAGGATTTGGTCTAGGAACCTCGCCTGGTTATAGTGGTCATCGCGGGGAGTTGATTTCCCCACGCATAGATTTGACAGGCTACACAGATTCTGTTTTGGTCGTTGAGTTTTTTGCGCATCGCAGAGACTGGCAGAATGATAGTATGTTGGTAGGAATATCTGTGGATGATGGGGCAACTTGGACGGATGTTGATTATCGAGGAATTATTCCAGATACCACCGAAACCTATGGTCTTGTTCCGTTTCCAAATGTAACTGATGGCGCAAGTAACTTAACACAATGCCGCTTAAGGTTTGTTTTTGATGGGAGTTATTACTTTAGCATCGTAGACGATGTGACCATTATCAACGGGAGTCTATTTTCACAAAGTTCCTGCCCTTTTCCAGATGTAACGATTGCCGCGCCTTTTCTGCGACCAGGTTTTTCCAACCAAAGTGTCAGTGTACAAGTCTGCAACAAAGCCTATTCCAACGATACCCTCTTTAATTCTTATGTAGACGTTACCTTAGACAGCTTGTTGTTTATTCAAAGTGCTAATGTGGTGTACGACAGCTTGGGCAACAATTTGTACCGTGTGAATACGGGCGATCTAAAGCCAGGCGATTGTGAGAACATCGTGTTTAGTTGTTCGTTGAGTACGGCGGCAGTACTGGGGCAAACGCTTTGTTTGCAAGCGCAGTTGTACCCTTTGGATTCATGTTCTTTGGATGATATTTTGGTGCCCGACCCCAGCACCAGCGGTATTTGCGTTACAACACCCTGGGACAATTCCAACTTGTCGGTAGAGGGGGCTTGTGAGAATGATTCTGCTTGTTTTGTAATCAAAAACATCGGAAAGGGAGACATGACCTGTTTTTCGCAGGTGAGAATTTATAAAAATGCGCAATTGGTAGCTCTGGATTCCGTTCAGTTGGACAGTGCGGAGCAAACGCAGTTTTGTTTTGCCGCAGCGGGGCTTACTTGGCGGCTAGAGGTTGACCAGCACCCCTTGCATCCTGGCAATTCCCAACCCAATGCGACTGTAGAATTGTGCGGAGACAGTAGTACAACCACCTTTGATTTGGGCTTTTGGAATTTACTGCCTCAAAACGATGCCGACAGTTACATCGACATTTTTTGTGGCGTCGTTCGAGGTAGTTACGACCCCAACGATAAAACGGGCATTCCAAACGGTGTAGGCCCTGACCACGATATTCTACCTGGTCATGCACTGCAATACCTCATTCGGTTCCAAAACACAGGCACAGACACCGCGTTCAACATCGTTATAACAGACACCTTATGTGCAGAGTTGAACCTTGCTACGGTGGTTTCAGGGGCATCTAGCGACAGTTATACCTTTCAAATAAAACCTGGTCGCGTGCTGGAGTGGACCTTTGCTAACATTATGTTGCCCGATTCTAATGTCAACGAGCCACTGAGCCACGGGCATGTGCTCTTTTCGGTCAATCAGACGCCCAATCTACCACTGGGAACTAGAATTGAAAATTCGGCGGCTATTTACTTCGATTTTAATGCACCGATCATCACCAATACATATTTTCACACACTCAATGTTTACAACGCGTCGCCGATCACTGCCGTTAGAAGCATTCTCATACCTGAACTAGCGATTAACTTATATCCAAATCCCAACCAAGGATGGTTCTACTTGGAACAAAAGACTGGAAAGAAACTAGAAATCATCGTTACAGATAATCTAGGAAGGGTTGTTTTGACCAAGCAGTCTGCCGATCTATTGACCGAAATTACTATTAGCGAGTTGCAAACGGGTATCTATTATGTTCAAATCAACGACGGAACAACAGCCGTTACGCGCAAAGTTATAAAGCAGTAGATAGGGCAATACAATCGTACAAAAGAACCAAATCGTAGCAAGCGCTGGAATTTGGTTGTTGTAAAAGGACAAAAACAAAAAGGAAAAATCTCATTAGAGATTTTTCCTTTTCTTATGATTCTAATTATATTAGATTGTAATTAAAAAAGTAACCCGGTGTCTTCACCAGCATAGTTTTGAAGATAAGGCAAATTATAAGGCATTCTGCCTGTACAAAACCTAAATTTATCAAAACGGTAACTCATCTAGGAGAGGACTGTTAAACCAAGACTGCTTGTATTAAATATAAAAATAAATAATGGCTATGCCAAACTATGGCAGACTTTTTTCTAGAGCTAGGCTGGAACGTTACTACGACCTATATCCAAACGCTCCTCAGAAAGCTATAGAATATTATCTAATAAATATTCAGCTCTCGGAAGCGATATATCCCGTATTAGCGATATAAGAGGTATGTTTGAGAAACGCTGTGGATTATCAATTAGTTCAGAAATTTGATTGCAATGATTGGTATGAAGAATTTGAGGGGTATTCATCTTTAGACCCACTTTATACTAAAATAAGGAAAGCCAAAGGTTATATACGAGGTAGAGGAGAAGGAGTGACTAAGGATAAAATTATAGCTGAATTGACGATGGGGTTCTGGGTGTCTCTATTTAAGTAGTCACACAAAAGAAAGCGTGTAATAAAAAGTGAGGTATTTTTTTCT
>CAYUZF010000005.1:59829-63370 GCA_964449615.1 uncultured Aureispira sp. | reverse complement strand
ACCGAGCTGCCTCTTACCGTCCATTCGTAGGTGGCCAAGTTGCTAATTGGAGAACTGACGTTCATTCTAAATTGGTAATCGTTCAAGCAATAGGGAATAGATTCGACTTCTACTTCTAAAGGTGCGGCTTCTACCTCTACGGTACTTACATAA
This sequence comes from uncultured Aureispira sp., assembly GCA_964449615.1. GTDB lineage: Bacteria > Bacteroidota > Bacteroidia > Chitinophagales > Saprospiraceae > Aureispira. The sequence continues at coordinate 63,217 of CAYUZF010000005.1, read as the reverse complement.
TCAGACAGCCCACAAACGGTTGTTTCATATTCTATCGTGTACGTTCCTGCGGGAACATTGTTAAAGACATTGAGTCCGTTGGTAAGTTGGTTGCTGGAGGCCAAAAGCGTCTGCACCGCTGTATTTGTAGCATCTTTCAAATAAATAGCCGCCAAATCTAAATAAGGCGCTTTGCTAGAAACATCCACTGTAATGGTTCCTCCATTGCTTCCACAAAAGTCATCTACTACCGTGATAGTAGGGGCTGTTGTCGGAAATAAATCTTTGGTGATGGCTGTAAAATTCGCCGTATATTGACACCCATCGCTCGTCGTGGCGGTGGCCGTTCCAGTACTCAACGTTTCCGAGTTGGGAATGCGCGCCGTACTACTGAAATAGCTGTTGTTAGAAGTGGTAAAGTTGGTCAATGCTTGTCCCGCTGCATTGGCCAATTGCCAACTGTATTGCGCGCTGGGATCGCTGGGCTGTAAACTAGCCGTATAGGTAAATTCACAACTTCCCTCATCACCACTTACAATAGTTGGCGTAACGACCAAACGAGGTTGTGTAATCGCGGTAGTCAGCGTTGTGCTACAAAGACCATTATTAATAGTAACCGTATAAGGTCCAATAGGCATGTTTGGTAGGGTAAAGCTAGCCGTTGTCTGTTGATAGGTGTAGGTATGTCCCGTAGAATCGTTGTACGCTGTAACGGTGTAAACAGTCCCACTTTGGAAAGTAGGTAAGTCGACTTGTAACCCGCCGCCTAGACTGTTGCAAGTACCTATAATTCCCGTGACCGTCGCAGCAAAGGTCTCATCTTGCACCACAATAGCTTCATCGTGTACACAAGTTCTACTGTACATAGAGGCTATGCGAATCGTATAATTTCCCGACGCCACATTGGAAAACACATGGCTCCCGCTTGTCAGCACAGCAGACTGTACTACCTGCCCGCTGGCATCCAGCAAAAGAGCGGTGTATTTCCCCGACATGTTGTTGTTCCATCGATTTAAATCTACGGTTACAGACACATCTCCTTGAACGCCGTTGCAGGTTCTGGAAAAGGCCCAAGCAAACCTTAGGTTAGTACGGTAGAAACTGTAACTGTACGTATTGTGTAATTTAAACGCTTCTTTTTCGGACTTTCTTAGATAGAATTCCATAGTATACTCCCCTAACTCTGGCACGGTCAACTCACCTGGCCCAGGTTTGGGTTCATGGATTGGTTCTTTGCCCCGCTTCCAAAGCATGTAATAGTTATCGGGTTCCCCTTCTTTGTAAGCATAAATCACACGCGCAGGTTCCTCTGCACAAGCGTGCTGTATTTGTACGTTGGGGATTTGAGCCGCCGCCCAATAAGCCGCGCTCCAAAAAATTAGCACTATTAGAAATCTCATTGTTTTCATGGTATTTGTCAAGGGTACAAAAGATTATTGATTGGGTATAGATAACTGTTTGGTAGGGGTGCGATTTATACTAGGATCAACACTTCCGCCCGCTATGGGGTCACAATCTTGTTGGTCGTTGGCAGTTGGTTGTGGGGTCTCCCACTCGTTGCCCGTACAAGTTACAGTTGGGGGTGGTGCAATGAGTAGTTCCAGTTGCCAGTATTTAGCAATATCCTGCAAGCGCTGCATACATTCGCCCAAATTAGGCACCGCGCAATAATTGATAATCAACCCATTGGTCATGCCCGCTAACGTAATCGTACAGGTTTCGGGGGTTAAGGTTGGTTCATCCAGCATGCTGTCGTCGCACTGTCCCTGGCATTCTAAAATAAGCTGATTTACGACCGTCTCAATTTCCGCCAAACTCACGTAGGTATTGACATTGCCCGCACAACTTCCCACCGTCCAACAAGCCTGTTCAAATTTCTCAATCACTTCTTGACGAAATTCGTCGCGCCGCGCCTCGCAAGCATCTTTACAATCTGCCAAACGCACGACCAACTCATCGTTTAGGGCATCCGTAGAAGCGCTACAGTTGGGATCTATTTCTATTTCCGCAGAGCCCAAATTCGTAGCATTTTCAGGAAAAGGATAGTTGTTGTTGATATTCAAAACACAGTTAAAGAACAACACGCGTCGCGCTGTATTCCATTGGTCGTGCCCAAAATCAGGATCATAAGTACAACTACCAGGATTGGCATCTGGCTCGTAGCGATAAGTTTGCTCACAAGAAACACAACTGTAAGGCCGAGCTATATCCGTTAAGGCCAACGTGTGGCCGTTGTTCGCTTCTCCGTTCCAGGGATGGGTATACCCTGTACGACGAATCCAATATTCGTAGTATTTAAAGGCAAAAACAGGTTGCTGCACATACGGCAATTCTACAATAGAATGCTCGTCATAATCTTCATTAAATACGATGCGCTCTCCCGTGCTGTAATACTCGGCTAGTTCATCGGCATAGCCAGGAATCGTATAACTTCCCTGCTGGTAACCGCTGCTCGCAATAGACACCGACTGGTTGGGCGTAGTTGGATCACCCATTAAAGGCACATCGTAGGTATTGAACCCCAACGTTGCAGCGGCGTGAGGAAGAGTAGCCGCAGCAACCGTTCTAGCGGTATTTTCTGTAACTACATCTATCAATCGGGCATATTTCACCCCTGTACAATTTAAAAACTGCTTGGGGAGATGCAGCGGCGCCAACGACAAATTACCAAAAGGTTGTACCCCATCGTTATTTTGAGCCGATGTATTGGTCATGGCGTCCGTCAAGCGATTGCCAAAGAAAAAGCGAATCACCCAAGGAATGTTATCCATAAAATCAGATCCGTAATCGGCATTGTCAGAATCGTTGACAGTATCGTCAAAGTCATTAGGGATTTCCAAAGAAGCGCTTACTGCTACCATTTGTGCATAAGCACCGATCAACCCCTTCCAACAGTTGGTTAAGTCTTCGGGTTCGTATTGTGGCTTTTCCAAACTGCTACGGTCGGGCAGGTAAGGCGTCCAAGAACTGGTACTATCTACGTAATAGACATAATTTCCAGTATTGGCATCGTAGCGGACTTGTCCTGTGTAGTATTCATCGTTGAGCATGTGCCAAATCATACGATTGAATTGATTGGCGTTGAGAATTTTGAGGCGGTCAACGTCGTTCTGGGCAAGCGCTGTTCGGTAAGCCGTCACAAAACTGTTGTCCAAATCCACCCAAGCATTGTCCCAATACTTGTACCCGTTGAAGGCTGCATCTAGCACGGCTATTTCTGAAGCGTCGAACAGGTCTCCACCCGCCTGATCGACAAAATATTCTACAAAGGGTGGATAATCGTAAGCAATAGGCCCCGCGTTATAATTGCCTGGCGTATAGTTGTAAGGCGCCGTTTGTCCAAAGGTGAACGGCTCTTTTGTGCGGTTGATGTTGCTGGAGATGTCAGTGGAATCACCTTCACAATTCT
>CAYUZF010000005.1:57049-59819 GCA_964449615.1 uncultured Aureispira sp. | reverse complement strand
AAGAGTTCAAACCTTCCTGTTCCGTATTTAACTGTGTTTCAAATCCTGCATTGGCATTCACCTGAAAATGTTCTGCACCACCAATAAAATTTGGTCAAACGTTTGACCCGCTAATCCCGTTTGAGTAGCGTCCAAACCCGTATCGTATACCAGCGCCAAAACTACTTCCCCAAAACCACCTGTAGCGGCTTGCAAAGTCGTAAAATCAAAGGTTAAAAAAGCGTCGTTAAAATGCCCGTTCAAAGCAGTAGCTAAGGTAGCCTGCGCAGCGGCGTCGCGGTTGGTATTCAAATAAACATTCACATCCGTTACCGCCAAATCAATGGTCAACCAATCACTCGGCTGGCGCACTTGATCCAAAAGAAGGTCAATCAAAGCCATGTAGCGGCTCATCTGCGCCTCTACCATCCTCTGGTAATCACTAATCAACGTACTCAATCCATTATCGGCGGGATAAACGCGTTTTTTAACCGTGTAGCTGCCAGCAGGCAAATTGGTTAAGGTAGCCAACGTGTAAGGCGCGCAGCCGCTCACTGTCAACGTATCTGTGAAGGTGTAAGATGTTTGTCCTACGTTGGTACCGTTTGCCGCACCCGTCACCGTCAATTCTACAAAATAGGTACAATTGGAAAAATTATCCACCAAACAAGCGGGCAAGCTGTCGCCCCCACCTGCACAGCCAGGCGCTTGGTAGGTGATGTCTAATGTGCTGGTAAATTGAGTGAGCAAGATTGTTTTAGAATTCACAAAACTATTCTTTTTATAATTGCCCAATCCCATTACCTCATTAATACGCAAAGTATTGTTTTTGGAGGCATCTAGTGGCAACAACGGATACGTGCCACTGTTGGGTTCGTAAGGTTCTGCCAGTGCGGTGGCTAGTGTTTTACCCGACTTAGAAGTATAAGTGACCGCGTTGGTGCCATTGGGATCAGTCACTACTTGTTTGACCACGTGGTCGGGATGTGGAGCTTCCAATCCAAATATAGACACCAATTCTGCGTCGGTTACGCCTACTTGTACGTCCGTGGTTGTGGTGCGGCCGCGGCCATTGCTGCGTGGCCCTACCATGTGGGTTTTGCCAATCCCGCTTTGCTCGCGCACGCGGTTGAGTCCATCGTTGCTATAAATGGTACGGGTAAAGGGGTAGCCTTCTGCATCAGGCACAGTAACATCTTGAGTATTGTCATCCGAATAATACTGATAAGGGCCTGAGGTCGATACTTTTGACGGATCGTAAAGCTTGTCATCGGTGCCGTAGTCCTCCAACTGGTACAAATCCCCCGTATTGTTCTGTACAAATTTCTCTTTATAACCATTCATATAACCTTCTACTGGTACAGGAATAACTGAAATAGAAGACCGTCCCAAATGATCGTACAGCGTCTGCCCTACCACCGTTTGCCCCGTAGAACTGCTGTTTTCACTGGGCAAGTAGGTCTGACTTTGGTGTGGGCGCAGCAATTTATCCGCATAGGTCATACTTTCGTAGACCTGCCCGTCCTCCGTAAACAAGCGGTTGTACAAATAATTGTCGTGCTCGTCTTGATTTCTATAATAAAAACAATCCATCGAACTGGGCGCTCTTAGCTCTAAGGTGCCATTGGAAAGCGTGTACAGCGGCGCCGACCAGTTGCCCCAGTTTTGATTCTGTGCAACACCGCCTTCAAAATAATTTCCCAAAGGCCGTACCCGCCACAAATAGTAGCCCTGCCCCTCAGAAGGTTTCAACAACAACCGATAATGACCATTGTAGCGCAGTTTTTCTTCGGGTAGGACAAAAGAGAGCGCCTTTTCCCAATCGACCACTGTTTTTATGTGCTGCTCGTCCGTGCGATTGGCCGCATCCAACAGCGTGTTTTCTAATTTTAGCAATTGAAATTCATAATGTGGTACATAGGTAGAAGGATCCAAAAAACCAGCTACTGCCCGTTCAGCCTCCCACTCAAAATTATAGTACGGCATGCCCACAGGCTGTGTAGCCAAGCCCAACAGATTGGAGGCCACAGGGAAATAACCATTGTTGGTAGCCCCTACATCGCTGCGTATGTCCATTTCGTAGCAAATCGAAAATTGAATGTTATTGACCAAATCCATCCAGGCTGGAGGAACAACGTTCGGTATATAGTTGTGTGTAATGGTAATATTCTCCACGACATAGAGCAACGTACTGTTCCCCAAGTTGTAAGGATCGTTGCTTTCCAAAGCAGCAACATCATTTAACACCACTTCGTAGATGGCTTCTGGTTGGGTTTCGCTCAGTTGCATCGTAGCATTGATTGTTGCGCCACCCGTCCCATTAATTCGTCGGATATTGGCAGAAAAATCAATTACTAGATCAAAATCGTCGCCTTTCCCATATGGAAAAACACCATCTTCTTCTAAGGCTAAACGCACCTGCACCCGCGTCTCGTCTATGCTGTAGTTGACTTTCCGATGGATGGTATTCGGTAGTTCTATTGCTCGGTCATTATATAGATGCGCGCCGCTTTGATTGGAGTTACCCCAAGCAATATTATCACAGGTTTTGAACTGCGCCCATGAGCTGGCAGGAACGGCGATTAGCGCTAAAAACAGCAAAAAATAGTTCATAAGATCAAAATAGGTTTAGTGTTGTTCGACGGTATAGTGTCGGTATTTTTTCAATAGGTTTCCTTGGGCATCAAAAACTTGGGCTTGTGCTTCTTTGAAAAGGGCAAGGGTCGCCTGTTTCTGAACATGGGTATAATCAAAGACGATGTATTGGTACAGCGCCCCTTTTGGCAAGTAC
>CAYUZF010000005.1:44598-56962 GCA_964449615.1 uncultured Aureispira sp. | reverse complement strand
GGGGTAATGCGCAGACGCGTACGGCCTGCCTGTTGCGCACTCATTTTTTCTATCGCTGCCCCTTGCCAAAGTTGTTGCATATCTATTGCGGCAGCCCCCTGCTGCAATTGTCGCCGCGCTTGTTGCCAAGCATCCAACACAAAAATCTTTTGCGCTTGAGGATAAATAGCATAAGCGTGCTTGGCGTCAGCAATGTAAGTCAGGACTGGAGAAACCAAGTGTTTGCGGGTGCCCTGCTGGCGGATATCCATCTGGGTGCGCTGTGTAGGTTCTTCGTCAGAATGCGGTACTAGGGTTTGGGTATAGGTCAGATGAATCCCTTGTGCCGCGTCTACTTTGATGGACTGGTTGACTCGTTCTAGAACAGGCGTCCAATCTTGCTGGGCAGATACAGGGGCTATTGCTGTCCAGCAAAGGCAGCAAAGCAGCAATTCTAAATAGTTGTTTTTCATTAGCTTAGAATAAAAGCAAGCAGCGACTTGGCCGTCTCTCACCGCGCCACCACTTGCTTGGTCATGGGTAAAGAATTATTGGATCGTATCCCGTAAAGGGGTATTTTTTTGACTTTCTTGAATGGTTTTAAGGCCGCGCTCGGTTTCAATCAGTGTGCGAACCAAAGTTCCCTCATCGTTGTATTGGTAAAACGCTCCAAAATGCTCTGCGCCGAAAGTAGCCAGCAACTTAAACGAACGGTTGTCGTACACATGGGTAGACATTTCCGCCTGTTTGGGCTGCAACCGCACATCATCTATTAGAGCAGCTTGGTTGGTGTAGTTGCTTTGGATGGTTAGGTCGTAACCGCTGCCCAACACCAAGCTACTCGGCTCAAAATCGTACTCTACCAATACCCATTCGCCCACTTGTGCAATTTTCTGATAACTGCTAGGTGCCGTGGTGGTTGTTCCGTTGGTGAGCGCTACTTGTAAGTTCGTTCCTCTGCTCCAATCAAACACAGGGCGGCGGTTTACCAATTCGTTTTTTACCCACAGACGCAACATAATTGCCTAGTTCTGCATCTTTGATGCGGTTGTTGACTTCCAAATTGCTCAACACCGTTTCGGGTGTTGTTCCTACCGTCAACGAGTAGCGTCCTGCGTGGCCATCTGCGGTTAATGCAGCATTTTGCGCGAAGCGTTCGTCCTCAAAACTCTCAAAACCAATGGTGTTGTAGCTGGCATTTTTGGCAATAGCCGTACTCAAAAACTTCTGGTAACCATATTTAGCCGCACTTGGAATATCCGCCAACAAATCCTGTTCTTCTAGCGCATAGCCATTGGGCGAATACAACGTTACTTCCGAGACGACCTTCCAATCCGTGTTCGTCGCATTGGTCAGCCAACTAAAGAAAGAAAAGTTATCCATGATGCCACTGCTGTGCGTACGGTTGTTGCCTCCGTTGGCACTCGATGCGCCCGTAGTTGGATTAAAAACATAATTTTTATAAATACGATACGTCTTGTTCAACTCGTTCAATTTGGTAATGGGTAATGTAGTGGCAGAATATTCCTCTAAAACAGCATTGTTGTTGTTGTAACCAAACCAGTCCCCATTTTTGAGGGTCATAGCAGAAGCCGCTAGCACATTTTTTTGTGTATTGGCATCGTCTACCCAAGCATCCACGTCACCGTCCAGCAAAGGATTCCCTTTGTCCCCATAGCTCGTCACAGAACCGACGGTGGCCGTGAGTTGGTTCGTATTGTCCGCACCCAATGCGCGTTGCCCCATTTCAGGGTAATACCAAGCTGCGGGCAAATTCCAATTGTACAAATCACCTTTGTGGTTGATAGCGTTGGCCACTCCTGTGCTGTACTCTGCCACTACACTGCGGTCATAGCCATCTGTCGTTCTACTAATAATGGGGCTGCCCGTCAATTCTGAAAAAGCCAAGTGCTCCACCTTAGATTCAGCACGGTTCATTGTGGTTTTCACCGATTTTATGACTGCAGGAAAATACAACACGCGTGTAGTCATGTGCCTAGACATCGCTTTTTCTGATAGAGAAAAGTTGAACCCTACGCTGGGTGCAATGTCTACACCGCCATAAAAGGTCACGGTCAACCCTAGATTTAAATTAGAACTGGTTGCTTCTTCATAAACTGCTTGTTGCGCAATTGTTACATCATCCGTTAAGCCCAAATGCCGTTCTTTGATGTTGTAACTGTTGGTACCTGTGTCGTAGGCCAACGTTTTAACCCGTTGTCCTGGTTGGTAGTATTCGTACTCCATTTTGCTGGTCAGGCTAATATCCGCAGAGCCGTTGAGCTGCGCTAGATAAGCTTGATGATCGGAGAAGTAAAGCGGGTCGTAACTGCCGCCGTAGGTTGCCTCTTCTTTGGCTTGACCAACCATATTGGTTTGTATAAACAAAAAGCCCTGCGCCAACCAACGTTTGTCTTTGTTGTAAGCAATGGTTCCAATGGTACCCAGAATACTCTTTCTGGAATAATTGTGGCGGGCACCGTTGCGCTTGTCGCCCCAAAGATAGGTCTGGTCTACGTTTTGCTCATCGGGTGTTTCATTTAGAATCCCGTAATCCGCTTTGCTCTTGTCAAAATACATCTTAGTAGGATAGTCAGCAGCCGTGTAATATTGCTGCACTGTAAATCCTCCTGCTTGCTGTTTTGTCTTTATCTCGCCAACGGTATCCTTTATATTGAGATTTGACATGACCACACGCCCATAATGTACCGATGGACTGGGCAGCATAAACTCCCCATATGGCCACTCTCCTTCTTTGCGGTCGCGCCCTGCAAAAACTTTAGACAGTCCTGACTGTGCTTCGCGCGGTTCGTAACGCACAATGGCGTTTTCTTCGCGGCCTTCAATAGGTTCGTTGCTGGCTACACCACTGCAACTACCATCTTCGTTGATGTAGTGGTATTCTGTGCCAAATAATTGGGCGTCGCCTTGCTCGTTGTGCATACCAGCATCGTACATCAAAACGCGCTTAACACGCACGCCACCACCGCGTTTAGGAGTGATCATAGGCACGCGCAAGTAAGAATCTTCCAAATGCAGCTGCTTACAAGCACTGCGATAGGTAGGATAAGATCTTGCAATAGCCGCCGAATCCATATCCTCAAATTGCTCCTTAAACCCCAAATCTGTCCCTACTGAACCACCTGTGCGAACGCGATTTAAGAAGTCTTGATAACTGTCCATCGCACTGCCCGTAACCGAATCAACCTCCAACATAGGGTAAGATGTTTCCTGATAATCGTAAGAAAAGTTCTCGTGGTTCATTCCCGTAATGTAATCGTAACACAATTCTCTAGGAATTCCTTTTCGGTTGCCCAGTACATTGCGCTCTTTTATATTTCCTAAGCTAATGTAAACACCGTTGTTGTCGACGCCTACTTTCTTAACCTGCGCATAACCACTGATAAATTCCGCAGCGTTGTTGTTGTTATTTTGCAAATTGTACTTGAATTTTATATACATACGGTTAGTAATCGAAGCATCTGTTCCGAGTGTATAGGAATAATCACCTGCTGTACCATTATAAAAAGGCTCGTACTTGTCCATAAACTGGTCTTTAATCGCCTCTACCAACTGGTCTACCTTTGCCGTGTTGGTGTTGTCAAACCCTAGATCTTCCAAGTCGAGGTAGTATTTATTTTTATCGTCTACAGTATCATCTGTAGAACCATTGGCTTTTAAACTAACCATAGCCAACGCGCCGTTATCTTGCACAGTTTGGTAAGTTTTTTCTTCGTATTGAATATGGATTTCTCCACCAGAAGGCAGTTTGATCTGTTTGAGCATCCAAGCAGCGGGATCGTAGGGATCTTCGTAGGTTCCCTGGTAGAGCCAATGCAGTCGTTGTTTGTTCCGTTTCAATCCATTGTATGCCCAATTGCCCCAGCGATCAGCAGCATCGGGGTTGAATTGAGGATGCTCTGCGGCATCTTCGTATTGCGGCCATTCGCCTGTTGTAGGATCAAACAAATAGGGATAACGCGCTTGAATGACAGGGTCAAAACGATCAGCGCCCGTCAGCTTTTTATAACTGTATTCAAATTCATAAGGACTTACTCGGTAGTTTTTAACTCCTTGATATTCAAACCATACTTTTTTTAGCGTTAGTTTACCACTTTTGGCTAATTCTGTTGGATTGCCACCATAGCGAGCGTATTTATTGTTGGTTACATTTTTCCAACTTGAGTAATCGTAATCAAAATGTGTTGTTACCAGTGGTTTAGACAAATCGTTTTTTGCAAACAGAACAATGCGCTCTAGTTTTTCCAATTGTTGGCTAGCCGCCTTAGCGTTGGGATTGTTTAAAGCGCTGGTATCGCCTGCTACTACAGGTATGTTCTCATCCAATGGATCAACTAAATCTGCAGGGGTTTCCGCTAATTGCCCTAGTCCATCGTACCGCTCTTCGCCCGAGCCGTCGTACTCGGCTTGCTGTAGCGCCCCTGCGTTGTCAAACGCAAAGGCAAAATCTTCACTGGCAACGGTTTTGTTGGTAATAAAAATAGCGATGTGGGACTTGGTTTCAATGGCGTTGAGGTAGTAATTCTCACGCATACCACTCACAACCGTTCCCATGTCGTCGCTTTGTTTGGCCAATTCGTTCTCTTGGTAATCCAATCCTGTGTAAGGTGTTCTATAACGGTACCATTGCGTACTTTCAGCAGCCGAAGCGTCTGTGCTGCGCGTCCAACGGCGGTAGTCAAAACTCGTGTAGCCTCCAAAATCATCTGCCGAAGGGCCATCGTCGGTCACATCTACATAATCAGGCGTAGTAATTTGCGTCATCAAATAATTATTGGCATACCATTCCTCCAATTCTTGCCCTAATTTAATTTCTAATTGGTTTTCGTGGGTGGCATCGGGGTAGAACGTAGATTCGTTAATCAAACGATGTTCTACACCAGTACCCCAATACGTCTGGCTATCTTGCAAAATCTTGCGGCTGCGGCTTACCCCATAAGAAAAGTTGGCATCATCGCGCACATAAACAGGTAAGCCATAAGTATAACGGTTGCCGTCAGGATTCCAAATTCTCACCTGTGCAATATGTTCTCCCAGCTCTGTTTTAGCAATAGATTTGTTGGACAGTCCTGTACTGTTGTTAGGGCTCAGAAAACGCAAGGTTCGACTATTCTTCTCAAAGGCATCAGAAGCATCTAATTGATTATTGACGGCATCGTACAAATCTTTGTTGCGCACATACTCCATATACGAAGCCTGTCCTTTGTAGTAATCGTCTTGCGTGCAGCGCTCTGGCGCAATGTATTTGCTAATATTTGGTCTTTTTACATTCGGATTTTGTCCATCATAATCGGTTCCAGCTTTTCGAATTTTACCCATAAATCCACCTCTAAAATCTTTTACCAAGCCACTTAAATCTTCGGGATCAGGAAAAACAGGATTGTTTTCGTATTCCGCATCTAAATCGGAGTACAGCAAAGCGCCCCCCAAATCTCCTGTTGCTCTAAAAAAGGGTAGGTTTTCCGTTTGCTCTGGGTCGTCGTTGTACGTATCCTCAAACTCAAAGGACTGCATTCGGGTGCTACGCCCCTGGTTGTCAGGAGACTCCCAAGTACGCGCCCATGTTGATCCTTTGTTGACCAACTGTATAGTAGCGTCAAAGCCTACGGCAACGCCTTTTTTATCCGCCTCTCCTTTAACACCACCTCCTGGAGACACATTGGGAATTACGGTGTGTTCTTTGCTGATAATTGCAGCCGTCAAATCACTGTAGTAATGTCCCACTTTGTGGTGGTGCAAGCGATAACTGCCCCCAATTCCCTCACCCACCGCATTGAAATAGTCGGCATTGTTGTAGGGAATTCCAATCACTTTGTCTCTGGGCGAGTAAACACTGTTTTTCTCAATGCCATAATCGCTCAAAATGGGCTCGCCGTTGGTTGCTTTGATCCGATGGGTATTAAAACTAGGATTGTACATAAACCCGTAGGCTTCGTAGTTGATCTCTGGCTGTGCCACGTCCAACCGTAGGTTTTGCGAGCGACTAAAAGTATACGTAGCAGGCCCAATAAACGCACGGGGAGACATGCCGAAAGTCTTGCTCAATACAGCAGCGGGCTTCACCATACTAGCCACAGAGTTGCCAATACTGCCCTGCGCCAACACACTGCTGTGAAAGCCTGCAGAAATAGAGGTAGAGCCCTTCAACTGCACAGGACTTAATTTTTTTTGAGTACTTGCCTCCGTTTGTTTTTGGTGAAACTTAGATTTTGCTTCCAAAGATAGACTTATAGAAAGATTGGCACTGAATGTAGCTTCTCGACCTGAAAAATTGAGTCCCAATCCCGCTCCCAATGTTCCAGAAATGGCTTCTCCAACACTAGCTCCACCGTTAATTCCCGTATAGACATTTTCACTGTATCCACGTACATTAGAAAAACTGTGTGTCGTATTTACAGAAGCACCTACACTACCATTCAGATTGTCAAACTCTGTCCCAAATCCTACCGAAAGGCTGTTTCCAATCGTCCGTGTAAACGTCCAGTTGGGTTTGATTCGGTTGTGTTCTTTGACGGCACCTTTGTAGTCGTCGGGTAGGCCTTTTTTGAGGCGGTTGAGGGCACCTGGGTTGAGTGTCCAGCCTTGCCCTACCCAAGAAGCTTCTTGGTGCAGCGCGGGACTGCCGTTGTAGGCGAGCGACAAGGCATAGCCGCCGCCATCTGCGCCTGGTACATTCAGTACGGGCAAGTTGTATTGAAATTCTCCTGTGAAAGGGTGTACCATATTGGTCGTTGCAACAGGCGTAAAGCTCTGAAATTCGGGTTGGGTAGGGCCAGCAGTCAAGGCCAAAGCCGTACTGGGCGCCAGTATACTGCTCACAAAGAGTACCAGCAAAGCCCATGCTGTGCGCACGCGCAGCATTGAAATTCGTGTTGTCATAAAGGTAGTATTCGGTTTGTTTAGTCTTCTGTTTAGTTTTCTAAGGTTGTTGGGTATTATAGCACTAAGGGGGGTATTTGTTCGATATGGGCGCGTTCTATTAGAAAGTGATGCTTGCCTGTGCCAAACAGCACATCTTCAAAAACCACATCCAGTTGTTTGGGCAATTGTCCTTGTTCGTTCAATTCTTCTTTCGCAAAAACGATGTTGACCAAGCGGTGTTGTTGTAAGCCATAGGTGTTTTCTAAGACGACCAACACAGGTTTTACCCGTCGCTCCCCCAACTCTAAATACAGCAACTGTTGCAATTCAAAATTTAGCGCGTGGGTCTGTTGCTGAAAATCTTGTAAGGAAGATACGGTTTCGGTCATCACATCAAAGGGCTGTGCAGCCTGTTCAGAAGCTTCCATTTTTAGCAAAAAAGTAAGGCTGTTAGCATATTGCTCTTGCAAGCTGTTTTTAGAAATCGTAGCCGAACGTTCTTGCTGTACCAGCGCCTCCGTTGGGCGATACTGTAGGGTAAATTTCATATCTCCTACCACCCGCTCTTTGGCCAAGCCATTTTCGGGGGCATTGATGTAAGCGTAATAGTCTTGTAGGTTGTATACGTTCTGCTGGCAGGACAGTAAAAACAACGCGAAGGCTAGTCCCAGTAAAATTAGTTTTTTACTCATCTTTATAGCGTTTGTTGAGGTAAGCCAAAACGGGTTCTGTAATGTTGTAGATTTCCTTGCTGTAGGCGAGGTTACCCTGTTTCCCTGTCGTAAAAATCATATCGTAGCCCTGCTCCTGCGCATAATCACGTAGGTAGCTGTCAATTTGCGTTACCAGTGCCTTTGTCATGCGCTCGTCTAGCGCTTGGCGCTGCTCCTCCACTTCTGTATGATAGCGCTCGAAAGCCGTTTGCTGCTGCTTCAATTGCTGTTCTAGCTGCTGTCGCTGTGTCTTTTCTAGTTGTTGTTTTTGATTGGAATAACTGGCAAAAACTGCTTTGTAGGCGTTGGAAAGCGAATCCAAATCTTGACTCCAATCTGCTGTCTGGGTCTGCATGTCTGCATAAGCTTCCATGCTTCCTGCGTAATTTTGAAAGAGGTAATCGGCCTGCACGTAGCCTAATTTCAAGGGTTGGGGTTGTGTGCGCAGCATTAAAAAAACGAAGCCAGCCCCGACAATTAGCGCCAAGCACAGCGATAAAAACAAGCCTCTTTTGTTGTTCTGCGTTGTCATGTTCATAGGTTGTTTAGTGTATAAAAAGTTAACAGTAGGCCATACAAAGCCACATCTAACCAAGTAGATGAAATTGCCACTTTTTTGCGTCCAAATTAGGCAAAGCAGTAGCTATAGGCCAATGGTTCTTCCATTGACAAACGACCAATAATTTCTAAAAAAGCCTCTACATCAAGTAGGCAGCTATTAAAAAAAAGATATGGTAAATGTAGAAGGCAGCTATTGTTGGTTTTAGGTTTAGCATACTGCTAAAAACATTTCTAATACAATAAAAAGAAACGCTACTAACAGTTTATGTTTCTACAGGTATAGTTTTTCACAGTTCCATATAATAGGGTAAATAGGTTCGAGCTTTTTATATGGATGACCCAAAAGTACATCAAAGAAATTAGAAAAGCAAGGCTTAAAATTTATTTTTGCTTATTTTTCCAAATCTTTTTCACATCTGTAGCACAGCATTCATGCAGGTTTGCGCACATTTTCTTTGTTCTTTAAAAAAATTGCACCTTGCAACGTTGCTTTTTATACTTGGTGAAGCAAAAAGGCTCTTTTGCTATAGGTATTGATTGCTATTTTATTGCATACTGTTTTTGTGCTGGGGTAAATCGTCCAACGGTATGTTGCAAGGATTGGTTCCCGAACTAGCGAAAAAAATTGCTTTTTTAAAGATTTTCTAATAACTGGTTGATTTTACGCGCAACTGGTTGTCTCTTCTCTCTGCTCCTACGCTACTTTCCCCCAAGAAAACCGTACCTTTGAGCCAAGGTTTATTGACATTACAGCAAAATCAAAACATGTACACCATAACTTTTTTGCGTAAAAATCAATCTTTTAGCAAACATTTAGGCCAGTACTTCGTATACTATTTTTAGAATCTAGCAACACTCCGCTCAACCGTTTTTCAACTCACCTCTTCAAGTGCTTATTTGATGCAACAACTGCTGCACCTATTAGAAAACGACGAACAACCGCAAGCAACACGGCTGTTTGTGACGGTCATTGTTCCTGTTGCCTTGCCCAAACTCTACACCTACAGTGTTCCCCTTCATTTTAAAGAGTTGGTACGCGTGGGCTGTCGCGTAGAAGTACAATTTGGCAAAAGCAAATTGTATGCAGCGCTCGTTTACAAAATTCACACCGATGCTCCCGAAAATTATGTCCCCAAACCCATCATCAACATCTTAGATGAGGAGCGCGTGGTTACCGCCAAACAATTTCAGTTGTGGGAATGGATGAGCAGCTATTACGCTACTACGATGGGCGAAGTCATGAATGCAGCACTGCCCGCAGGACTCAAGCTAGCCAGCGAAACCACACTGCTGATTCGTCCCGATTTTTCGGAAGTCGAGTTTGAGCGCGAAGATTTAAACGAAAAAGAGCGCACCATATTAGAAGCCTTGCACCAGCGCATAGAACTCTCTGTTGCGGAAGTACAGGCCATTCTCGACCAAAAAACCATCTACCCTTACATCAAGAGCTTGATGGAAAAACGCCTCATCCGCGTCAAGGAAGAATTGAAGGACAAATACACGATCAAACAAATCGATTTGGTAGAATTGGCCGAGCCGTACAAAAGCGATCCCAGTCAATTGAGATACGCCTTTGAAAAGATAGGCCAACGCTCTTTGCGCCAAGCAGAAACCCTAATGGCGTACATCCAATTGAGCAAGGAACTGGACGAAGTGCCCAAAAAAGCGCTGTACGAACGGGCCAAAATTAACTCTTCCATGCTCAAAAACCTAATTGATAAAGACATCTTAGTCCTTCAAAAAAAGGCCATTAGTCGATTGAGCGGCTACGAGGGTATGGTGATTGAGAATTTTAAATTGTCGCAGGCACAAGACCAAGCGTTGGTAGAAGTGCAGGCCGCTTTTGAGAAAAAAAATGTGGTGCTGCTCCACGGGGTAACGGGCAGCGGAAAAACACAAGTATTTGTGGAGATGATTACCAAAGACCAACAGGTGCTGTATTTGCTGCCTGAAATTGCCCTAACGGCGCAAATTGTACAGCGTTTGCAGAAACATTTTGGGGATCAAATCGCCGTTTACCACTCTAAGTTCAACAACAACGAACGGGTGGAGATTTGGCAAAGTGTGTTGGAAGGCATACCGATTGTGCTGGGCGCGCGCTCTGCTCTGTTTTTACCTTTTAATAATTTGGGGTTGATTATTGTAGACGAGGAGCACGATCCTTCCTACAAGCAAAACGAACCTGCACCGCGCTACAATGCCCGCGATACCGCTGTTTTTCTCTCTTATTTGTACGGCGCCAAAACCCTATTGGGAACGGCTACGCCTTCTTTGGAAACATATTATAACGTACAACAAAAAAAATATGGCCTAGTAGAGTTGAACAAGCGCTTTGGCAAAGCCACCTTGCCCGTCATTCATTTGGTAGATGCAGGCGAAGAAACCCGCAAAAAGCGTATGAAATCGCATTTCACCCCCCAATTGTTAACGGCCATTGAAGAAACACTGGCAGCAGGGGAACAAGTGATCCTGTTTCAGAATCGACGAGGCTATGCCCCTGTGTACAGCTGCAATACTTGTGGCTGGACGGCGGATTGTGTGGACTGTGATGTGAGTTTGACCTACCACAAATTTACCAACGATTTGCATTGTCATTATTGCAATTATCACCAAAAACTACCCAGTAGTTGCCCAGCTTGTGGCAACCACAGTTTGGTCATTCGGGGTTTTGGTACAGAAAAAATCGAGGACGAACTCAATATTTTTCTACCCGATGTGAAAGTGGCGCGCATGGATTGGGATACGGTCAAGGGCAAACATGGCCACGAGAAAATTATTGCGCGTTTTGCCAGTGGCGAGGTGGATATTTTAGTCGGAACGCAAATGGTCACCAAAGGACTAGATTTTGATAATGTGGGTTTGGTGGGGGTGATGAGTGCAGATCAAATGCTGCACTTTCCCGATTTTCGGGCGACGGAACGCGCCTTTCAATTGCTGTTGCAGGTAAGTGGGCGCGCTGGGCGCAAAGAAAAACAAGGCAAAGTCTTGATCCAGGCTTTTAAAATGGGGCATCCTGTCCTCAAAGAAGTCAAACACAACAGTTTTAAAGAATTTGTTGGGCGCGAAATGGCCGAACGGCACGAGTTTGCCTACCCGCCATACCACCGCCTTATCAAGCTACAGCTCAAACACAAAAAAGTAGAAGTCGTCGATCAAGCGGCTAAGTTTTTTGCAGCGGCACTTAAATCCAAGTTGGGCGACAAAGTGTTGGGCCCTGCTACGCCAGGTATTGCCCGCATTCGCACCTACTACTTACGAGATATTATGATAAAATTGAGCAAAAACTCGGAGCAATTGGATTACACCAAACAACTCATCCTAGACATTCAAAACCATTTAAAAGCTCAAAAAGGCTTTTCTACCATTCGTTTGATTATTGACGTTGATCCTTATTAAATCATGGCTTCCCAAAAAATTGTCATCGTAGGAGGCGGTTCGGCGGGAATGCTGGCCGCAGCACAGTTGGACGAGCGCTTCGAGGTGCATCTGTACGAACAAGGTAAAACATTGGGGCGCAAGTTTTTAGTGGCGGGCAAAGGCGGGTTTAACCTCACCAACGAAGCCGTAGGCGACGCGCTTTACCAACGCTACACAGACTTGCCTGCTCTGCAGTTGGCCTTGCGTCAATTTGACAGCGCAGCGATGCGCACTTGGTTGGAGGCCATAGGGGTACCGACTTATGTAGGGAGCAGCGGACGGGTATTTCCACTCAAAGGTACTAAGCCGATTGCGGTCTTGCAAGCCTTGCGGGGGCATCTATTGCAACGAGGGGTACAAGTGCATTACCAGCAAACTTGGCGGGGTTTTGAGGCGCAAAAGCGGTTGATTTTTGAAGATAAGAACGGCGGGCAGGAGCTGGTAGAAGCGGATTATTATATTTTTGCGCTGGGCGGTGCCTCTTGGCCAGTGACGGGCAGCAACCAGCGTTGGTTGCCGTATTTTGAGCAATTGGGCATTGCTACGCGGCCTTTCGAGGCGTCAAATTGTGGCGTGACGGTGGCTTGGCCAACAGATTTTAAGGCGCGTTTTGCAGGGCAGCCGCTTAAGAACATTGCCGTGCGCGTAGGAGATTATCGTATAAAGGGAGAAGCGTTGATTACGGAATACGGTTTGGAAGGCAATGCCATCTATCCCATAGTGCCCTTGTTGCGTCCAGCATTAACCGCACAGGCTACAGCCGCTCTTTTTTTGGATTTAAAACCCCACAATTCTCTTCAAAATTTGCAAAA
>CAYUZF010000005.1:40570-44586 GCA_964449615.1 uncultured Aureispira sp. | reverse complement strand
TCTTCTGTTGCGCCCAAGCAGTACGCCCATCGTTTTAAGCTGCAAAAATCGGCGTTGGCGTTGGCCAAATTGTACACCAACAAAACCACCTATCTAAATGCAGAGGCCTTTGCGCGCCGCCTCAAAAACCTGCCCGTTCCCATCAGTGGTCTACGTCCGCTAGCGGAGGCCATTTCTACGGTGGGTGGCATCTCGACCACTGCCATTGACGACTTTTTTGCGCTGCACAAAAACCCTTCGATGTATATCATTGGAGAAATGTTGGATTGGGATGCTCCTACGGGTGGTTTTTTGCTACAAGCTTGCTTTTCTACAGCGGCGCGCTGTGCGTCCCACCTCAACTTATTGCAGCAGCAATAGCCTTTTGCCATCTGGGCGTTTGTATTAGATTTGTAAACTTTTTAACAGTTATGCTGTTCTGCATTGCACGGTGTGCACCACTTGTCCTTACGCTCCTACGGCCCACCACAACCGTCCTTAGCTTGATCCACCTAACTAGTACTGCATGAACCAACGCAAACTAATTCGTGCACTATTTTTTTCGACCAATAAATGCAACCGCAGTCTGGCTTTTGAATTGGCTAAGAGTACCCATTGCCATGCTGAGGTAGTCGAAGAATTTTACCGTGGTTTGTCAGAACTTCCCCACTTCATGTTATTGGTGAATTCCCAGCAGATTTCTAAGGAATATCCAGCAGCGACTAAGGCAGCGGAAGTCAGCGAAGAAGAACAGCAACAAGCATATATCGAACAATTTTGCGATTTATACTTTCAGCGCAGCATGAACCTCAACGGTTACCACCTCAGCAGCAGTACCGCTAATTACCTAACCTATTTCCCCGAAATTTTATTGCATTGTACTTTTTTAGAAGAGTTGGATTTATCTCATAATAATTTAGAAGAAATTCCAACCGATATTGGTCGCTTGTACAATCTTCAATACCTCAACTTATCCTCCAACCCAAAGATTAAGCGCCTGCCCAACAGCATGTGCCAATTAAAAGAACTAAAGAGTCTGAATCTATCGGGTATTTTTGATCTGTTTGCCGTAGAGCTGTCCGACTACCGTGTTTTGCATGCCTTTCCACCTGTTTTGCGCGAGTTGCGACAGCTGCAACACTTGAATTTGCAGGATGTTATGGTGGATGAGTTGCCCGCTTGGGTATACGAGTTAGCAGAGCTGGAATCCTTGCATTTGTTTAGCGGCAGCAGACAGCATCCCCAACTTATGTTACCGAGTAGCTTCTCTAAGTTGAGCCGTCTTAAAACCTTAACTATTGATGCATTCACGGTATCTATTCCTGAAAACATCTGTGAAATCAGTTCTTTGGAATGCCTAGTAGTCAACCACGCCAAACAAGTTCCCGCGAGTATTAGCCGTTTGCCGCATTTGCGCTATTTGGATTTGAGTTATCTGAGTCCTGATTTTTTGTTGGCTAAAGGTGCTTGGCGCAGATTAGAAGAGCTGCCCGATGAAGCAGCGCATTCGCGTTTGGCGTTGTTTGGATGGGAGTGGCTATTGGAAATGACGGGATTAGAGGAGTTTATCTACAAACATGTTGCCCCTTATAAATTTACTTCTGAAGACATTGCGACCTTGCAAAAGGCGTTGCCCAATTGCAGCTTCTCCTTTGATTAACCGTTCTACGTTTGTTTCTGTAAAACCATTTTTTGCCGTTTCTACAGCTCTTTTACCGCAGTAGTTTGGGCTTTCGCCGAATATTCCCGTTCTTTGTAGCTGCACAACACCCCCAAAACACCACTCCTGCTTGACGTTTATCAAACGTATTCACTCTTTTATATGGATTTTGTTGCTATTGATTTTGAAACGGCTACCCACCAACGCTCTAGTGCTTGTGCTGTTGGTATTATTACGGTAGAAAACAGCCAAATTGTAGACCGCTATTACACCCTTATACAACCACCAAACAACCTGTACAGCTGGCAGACCATCCGCGTACACGGTATTCGTCCGCACCAAACCGAAAATACAGGGGATTTTTCAGATTTTTTTCCAGAAATTATCGAGCGCTTAGAAGGGAAAACTATTGTGGCGCACAACGAGGCTTTTGACCGCAATGTACTGCGCAGCACGATGGCCTATTATCATTTGGATTACGACGATTACAGTTTGGGCTATCGCTGGAAATGCACCTGCCGCATCTACCGCGCCAAAGGCTACAAACCCGCCAAACTTAGTCATTGCTGTGCCCGCAAAGGGATCGCCCTCAACCACCACCACGCCCTATCCGATGCTGAGGGCTGTGCGCAATTGTACTTGCAGCAATTCACGCCTTAGTCCCACAAGCCCAAACGCTGTGCGCGCAATACCGAGCGTACCATGTTTAGAGCCGACAGCCAGCCTCCCGATAGGATTTTAATCATCCAGCGCTCTTTGAGCTGCATTTTGCGCATGATTTCTTTATCAGAAAGGCCCTCTCCGTGCCAATGCAAGACCCGCCCGCTAAAGGTTTGAAAAAATTGCAGTTTTTGTCGCAACAAAGTGTGGCCGTTCTGCTGTTCGGTGCTGTGGCTGCACAACAGGCGTTCAAAATCTAGGGCAAGCAACTTTTTTAGGGATTTGATTTGCGTGGCCATACATTCGTTGGCTACAAAATAAGTAATGTACGGATGAACGTATAAATCGCCCGAAAAGAGCCAGCCTTCGTTGGGTTCGTGCAAAGCCAAATGGTCAATGGCATGTCCTGGGGTATAAATAGGGGTAAACGTATACTTAAAGGTAGAAAGCTCCGTATCCACGGGTTGTATGGTTTGCACCGCCGTATGGTTGCCCCAAGTGAGTTTCTCGGCAAGAGATATGCGAGGTGGATTTTTGAGCAGTGCTGCACAGCGGGGATGGGCATAAATAGGAACGTTTGGTAAAGGGGCACACAAGGCCGCCAAATTCCCTGTATGATCTTCGTGGTGGTGCGTCAAAAAAATTTGTTCTATGGGCAACGGCGACAAATCCGCCAAGACCTCCTCGCGCAGCTTCCCCGGCCCCGTATCAATCAACAAACCGTCCACAAAATACGCCTGCACGGCCAAGCGGTACCGCCGTCCAAACAAATACGACGTCCAGCGAAACCGTTGAATAGGATCACTCATAGTTACCGTTCTAGCTTACGCAAACAAAATATTATACAATTCCTCTACTTTTCCCACAGGAATAATTTCCACATCATAATCTTTTTGGTGAATTCCTTTCATATTAAAACGCGGCACAAAAATCTGCTCAAAACCCAATCTATTGGCCTCTTGCACACGCTGCTCGGCCCGTTGCACCGAACGAATTTCGCCCGATAGGCCCACTTCCCCCGCAAAACAAATATTGCTCGGCAAAGTCACATCTTCTAAGGAAGAAATCAGCGCACTAATAATCGCCAAATCAATCGCAGGATCGCTTACTTTGATGCCTCCTGCAATGTTTAAAAAAATATCATTGCTAGCAAATTGAAACCCGCAGCGTTTTTCCAACACTGCCAACAACATGCTCAAACGGCGCAGATCAAAGCCTGTGGAAGAGCGCTGCGGCGAGCTGTACACAGAGGTACTGACCAACGCTTGCGTCTCAATCAACATCGGGCGAATGCCTTCCAGCGTTGCGGCAATAGCTGAACCACTGACGTCCTCGTCTTTTTGCGACAGCAGCAACTCCGACGGATTGGATACTTGGCGCAAGCCGATGCCCTGCATTTCGTAGATGCCCAACTCCGCCGTGGAGCCAAAGCGGTTTTTAATGGTGCGGAGAATGCGGTGGGTATAATTGCGGTCGCCCTCAAATTGCAAAACGACATCCACAATGTGTTCCAAGACTTTCGGCCCTGCAATCGAGCCGTCTTTGGTAATGTGCCCAATAATAAACACAGGTACATTGCTCTCTTTGGCGTAGCGCTGAAACTCCGAGGAGCATTCGCGCACCTGCGACACGCTGCCTGGTGCCGATTCGATGTGCGGCGAAGTAATGGTTTGAATAGAATCAATCACCAACACATCGGGTTCTAACAACTGGGCTT
>CAYUZF010000005.1:38483-40560 GCA_964449615.1 uncultured Aureispira sp. | reverse complement strand
CATTAGAGCTGTATTCTTCGTCGTTGTCGTAATGACTTCCGCAACTGGGCTTGCATCAGTACATTGGTCAAACTGGTATCGGACATGATGTAGCAATTTTCAGGCGTTTTGCCGAGGCGGTTGGCGCGCATTTTAATTTGCTCTTCGCTCTCCTCGCCCGAAATGTACAGTACTTTAGCGTCTAGGCTCAAGGCGAGTTGCAACATCAAGGTAGACTTACCAATACCTGGCTCCCCACCCAATAGAATCATAGAACCCTCGACCAAGCCACCACCGAGTACGCGGTTGAGTTCACCGTCTTCCATTTCGCGGCGCTGGGTGCTGCCCGTTTCAATTTGTTGCAGCTTTTTGGGACGGGGTTTTTCTTTTTTACCGCCTTTGCGCCATGCCTTTTTGGCGGCCTCTTTGGGCGTTTCCTTTACCAACACTTCTTCTTGAATGGTGTTCCACGCTTCGCAAGCGCTGCACTGTCCTGCCCATTTGGAGTAGGTACTTCCACATTCGGTACAAGCAAATACCTTTTGAACTTTAGCCATAGTTATCTATCAGAATGATCTTTTTTGTTTGCTAACCGCCCTTGCTGTTGTTGGCAAAAGCGCTGGCACAAGATACGCTTTTAAATGCACATTTTTGTTTTATTTTTTTGTTTTAACGCGCTGGTAAGAGCTTGGGTTTTTCCGCCATGCAAAGACTGTTTTTAGCGCAGAACGCTGTCTTATTTTTTACAAAAAACACGACTTAGAAGGCAAAAAAGAACGCTATATAGAATTCCGAAGGTTGCAACAGGAAAATCTACTCGTTGTGCTGCCTTTTGTCATTAATTTCACGAAAACAATTTGTTAATCAAGCAGTTTTAGTGCTTTCTTTTTATTAATAAGACGTTTCCTTTTGTAAAACTATCTATTACTTGTATTAACTGTTTGTATACGCCTTTTTACGCATTTTCCGCTGGTAGTAGGCTGTTGTTTGCGCTCGCTTGACAAACGGTGCAGTTCCTCTAAAATTGAATAAAACAATAGGCTAGAGCTGTATTGCTACCCTTTTCTACAGTCAACCAACTCAGTTTATCATTCTAAATACAAGTCACTAATCCAACTATTGTTCCTATAAACCATATTAACGTACTATAAAATTATTGTTCTTTTTTTTGCAAGCTGTATGTAAACAGACTTAATCATTGTTTCAACGTTCGTTGATTTGACTTTTAGATTTGATTAACACCGCCTCTGTATTTTGTAGTAGATCAATAGGTATTGCTCCTATTACACTCCTAATCAAAATCTAACTACTAATTATGAAACAGCTATTCTCTTATTTTATTTTTTCCTTACTGGCAACTTCTAGTTTTGCTCAAATACAGTTTGATCCACGAATCCAGCCTGAATTTAATTCTGAAGTGGTGGTTATGCCTCCTTCACCACTCAAAACACAGATTATTTTTATTGGAGGGTACGATATGGTAGAAGCTACCGCTACGTATGGGCAACCTCGCCAACAAGTGGTTTCCAAAGATTGGAACGACTTTATTGGTTTTACACCTGATACCTCGGGTCAGTACTTGGGTTGGATTTCTATTAACCATGAAAAAATAGTAGCCAACGACCATTTGGGAGATGGTGGTGGTATGACCACGTTTTTGGTTGATAGAGATCCCAATACAGATTCTATTGTGGTGGTCAATCAAACCCTAGCAGATGGCCGTTCTGGCTTATTTTTTAATGTAGATTTTGTTAATCATACGGGCGAAACAGGTATGAACTGCGGCGGTATCAGCTCTAGTATAGATGGTAGAATCTGGACAGCGGAAGAATGGTTCAGAGGCGACAACGAGGACATTGCGGACAGAGATACATCTATGTTTACGATTGGGGTGGGTACCGCTAATGGGCAATTGGCTCCTGCTGGATTCCCTGGGTTCAATGGCAACAGCATCCAAAAATATCAAAACTACAACTATATGACGGAGATTGACCCTAGACAGGCGGTGGCCATACGCAAGCAATACAACTGGGGTCGCCAGGCTTTTGAAGGGGGCGTGATTATGCCAGACAATAGGACGGTATTTTTGAACGTAGAC
>CAYUZF010000005.1:29917-38473 GCA_964449615.1 uncultured Aureispira sp. | reverse complement strand
TAGACAATACGCCTGCCTTCTTTACAAAATTTGTTGCGGATCAAGCAGGAGATTTTACGGTGGGCAAAACTTACGTGTACAAGCACGATGCGGTAGGAAGCAAATGGCTTGAAATTGATAATACGAACCTTAGTAAAATGCTCAACTTTGCTGACGAGGCTGTAGCGCTAGGCGCCACTATGTACAACCGCTTGGAGTGGATTGCCAAAGATCCCAACACCAACTTGGTTTACTTGACAGAAACAGGCAGAGACAACCCTGCGTCTAGGTGGGCGGACGAATCTGCGGCGGGTGCGGTACATGCTCCCCATACGTTGAACAGAGCGCAATTTGTACAGGGTACCCATCCAGATTCTAGCGACTACTGGGACTATTACGGTCGGGTTTTGCAATTCGATCCTTTGACCGATGAAATGACTGTATTTTTAGAAGGGGGCCCTTATTTTGCCAACTCGCCCGATTCGATATTTTACCCTTACAATCATTTGTCTAATCCTGATGGACTTAATTTTTTAAATGTAAATGGGCAGTCTTACATGATTATTTGTGAAGACTTAAACGGTACTTCTCGGGGTCGTGTTCCCAACGGTTTTTCCGATAGAACCTGCGAATTGTACTTGTTTGATATGTCTGATCCTACGCCTACGGTAAGTGATTTGAGCAGAATTTCTATTGCGCCTAGAGGCGCGGAGATTACAGGAGCGGTTGCTAGCCCTGATGGCAAGACTATTTTTGTCAATTCTCAACATCCGAGCACCAGCAATCCCTTCCCGTACGACCATTCCCTCACTTATGCCATCACAGGTTGGGATGAAAGCCTGACGGCTATTCAACAAGCCAAAAAAGAACAGCAAGATTACGACTTTTACCCCAATCCTGTAGCCAGAACGTTGTATTTCAAAGAAGTGGGAGATTTTGCCATCTATGATTTGCAAGGGCGTCGTCTGGAAGTTCATCGAAATGTCAACCAAATTGAAGTGGCGCATTTGCCAGCAGGTACGTATTTTATTCAGAACCAAGGAGGCGTTACCAAGAAATTGGTAGTCCAGTAACCTGTTTATTATTTGTGATAGGCGTATGTGTATAGTGCAACGGTCATCAGGCGAAGCCGAGATGTTGTACCCTACGCATACGCCTTACTCTAACATTTATCCATTCCTCTGCTATGAAATTTTCTATTGTTCTATTGGGAATCATCGCTTTGTTTTTTTCGGTAGCTCTGACGCATCAACAGCCGCTCTCCTCTACGCCCAGCCTACGCACCAAAAACCACTTTTTGGAACAGTTGAGCCAGTTGCAAAGCGATTTACAGCGTCTGCAACAAGCCGCCCAACAAGGGCAATTGGCAAAAAGCCAAACGGCGTACGCTTCGGCTAGGCAAACCTTCAAGCGCATAGAATTTTTAGTGGCGCACTTAGACCCACAACTGTACGAGCGTCAACTCAATGAATCCCCCTTGCTCAAACCCGCGCCCAATGTTCCCCGAAAGGAAATCCACCATCCAGGCGGGTTGCAGTGCATTGATGAACAACTGTATGGAGCGCAAGTGGATTATGAAGCGATAGCTACGTTTACTGAAAATTTACGGCATCAATTACAAGAATTTCAACAACGTATGGAACGGCTACAGTTGTACGATGCGATGGTTATTCATGCAATGAAAGAACAACTTTGGCGTTCTTTTACACTGGGTTTAACGGGTTTTGATACGCCTGCTTCTTCCTTTGCTCTACAGGATTTGGCAAATAGTAATAGAGCCATGTCTACCGTGCTGGGACGTTACCAAGAGCGCTTTTCTAGTAAGTTGGTTCAACAAGCTCAAACGCTTTTATTAAAACCGATTACTACTAATTTTGAGGCGTTTGATCGTTATGCTTATTTGGTGGAGGTTTTGATTCCTTTATTAGAAACCCTTGAAACCATTAGAACAACTGCTGCCCTAGAATCTAAAGAAGAACTGTTTCAGTTGACGCTACCCTACCAGAGTAATTTTACCAATCCGTTTGCTCCCAATTTTCTAAATGCTTCTTATTACACCAAAATCCCCGCTCAAGAACAAACAACAGCCAGAGTTGCTTTGGGAGAACGGTTGTTTAACGACCCTATTTTGTCTAGCAATTTGCAAACGTCTTGCGCGACTTGCCACAACAAGCAAGCGGCATTTACGGATCAATTACCATTTAGTCAAAATGGCGACCAAAGCCAAACGGTAAGTAGAAATTCCCCTTCGCTCAATTATGCGGTTTATGCCAGTGCATACTTCTACGATTTGAGAGCGCATGACCTAAAAAACCAATTGGATCACGTAGTACACAATCATAAAGAATTCAACAGTACCTACCCAGCCATTGTCAAAAGACTAGCGCAACAACCCCATTATCAAGAAGCGTTTGAACAGCAATATGCAAATTACCCACAACCCATTAGCAAAGCTAGTATCAACCACGCCCTAAAATGTTACTTGATGAGTCTGCCGAGTTTCGACGCTCCATTCGACCGATGGGTACAACAGAAAGAAACCGAGATACCAACAGCGGTGCGCGAGGGTTTTAACCTATTTATGGGCAAAGCACAATGCGGCACTTGTCACTTTCCGCCTACTTTTAGTGGGTTGGTTCCTCCCAGTTATCGAGATTCTGAATCAGAAATACTAGGTGTTCTCCGCAACGAAAACTTTGAACACCCCGACTTAGACGACGATTTGGGCCGCTCTGCTAGTGGCATTATCAAAGACCGCTACGCTTTTTTTGAGCGCTCTTTTAAGACGGTTAGTATTAGAAATGTACAGAAAACAGCCCCTTACATGCACAACGGCTCTATACAACAATTAGAAACTGTAGTGGAATTTTACAATCTAGGAGGGGGCGCAGGTATGGGGCTTTCTGTTCCTCATCAAACCCTGCCAGCAGATGCCTTGAATTTAAGCGCTGCAGAAAAAAAAGCGTTGGTTGCTTTCATGGAAGCCTTGACGGATGCTTCTTATCAAGAATAGCACTTGAAGAGCCGTTCGCGCTCAGTCGTTATTTAATAACCAATAAGACAGCTAAGTACTTCTTTTGTTATAAGTTTGTGTCTTTAGGCAAGCGCTGTTTGGTTGAAATAGTTCTGGGAAACTGTAGCCACCCTACAAACGACTCGACGGGTGGCCGTAGGTATTTTAGTCTTGGTTGCCAGCGGTTTGATGGCCTCAAACAGCCTACCTAGATGATAAATTTCCTATATTTGTCCCAATCAACAACTTCAACCGCTACTTATGAAAGCCATAGGATTCCGACAATCGTTGCCCATCGAGGCCGAAAACAGTTTCATCGCCTTTGAAACCGAAAAACCCACCGCTACGGGTTACGACCTATTGGTCAAAGTCGCGGCCAATTCCGTCAACCCTGTAGATTTTAAGGTGCGGCAAAGCGCCGCCACAGACCAAGTGTTAGACCCGCCAAAAATCATTGGTTGGGATGCGGTGGGCACCGTAGAGGCTGTAGGCGAACAAGTCACACGCTTTCAGGTGGGCGATGAAGTGTATTATGCAGGTGCCATCGACCGCAGCGGCAGCAACGTCGAATACCAGTTGGTCGATGCGCGCATTGTTGGGCGCAAACCCGCGCAGCTCTCCATTGCCGAGGCTGCCGCCATTCCCCTCACGGGCCTCACGGCCTACGAATGCCTCTTCGACCGCCTTAAAATTGGCGCAGCCGATCAAGGCAAAAGTCTGTTGATTTTGGCGGGAGCGGGCGGCGTCGGCTCCATTGCCATCCAACTTGCCAAGCAGTTGACCGATTTGACCGTCATTGCTACGGCTTCTAGGGCGGCTTCTGCCGACTGGTGTCGACAACTAGGCGCGGACTACGTGGTCAATCATTATCATTTACAAGAGGAATTAGAAAATATTGGCCATCCGCAGGTGGATTACGTCTTAGATTTTGTGGATTTGGGCGGTTATTGGGACACTATTTTAGAAATCATTAAACCACAGGGACACTTTGTCTCCATCACAGGCAGCCAACAACCGCTGGATTTAAACGCTTTAAAAACTAAGAGCATCACCTTTTCTTTTGAATACATGTATACCCGCCCTGTCTACCAAACGCCCGACATTACCCGACAGCATTTTATTCTCAACCACCTTGCCGAACTGCTGGATGCAGGCACCTTAAAAAGCACCTTAACAACAACATTGGAGGGCTTTACGGTAGAGAATTTGAAGCGAGCGCACCAGATGCAGGAGTCTGGAAAGACGATTGGGAAGACGGTAATTTTGTTTTAAGAGGTATCTTTGTAGCGCTTAGTGACTTATCAAGAAGAAATGTTTGTAGAAAGAAATTTAGTAGTTCTAAAAATCCTTACTTTAGCGTATAAGCATTAATTATAATGCCCGTTCTTTCAACGTCTCGATGTTGCAGATTTTGCTTTTTCTGACTCTATTGTATTATTTTAATGATAAACATTAAAAAAATTCTAAAATTATAAACCCTCAAGCTATGCGTCCATTTGTTCTAATATTGTTGCTACTTTTTTGTAATTTTTCTTTAATAATTGGCCAGTATATTCAAAGAGGAAATGAGTTGCTGGGCGAGGAAATAGAACAGCGATTCGGCACTACAACAGCCGTTAATGAAAATGGACAAGTGGTTGCCATCAGTAGTTTCGTTCAAAGCCTCAGCTCTAATACACATCCTGGACAAGTACAAATTTATGAATGGCACAACGATAACTGAGTACAAAGAGGAAAAACCCTATACGGGGAAAATTCAAAAGATCGTTTTGGTGCATCTATTGACATGAGTGCTGATGGCAATGTTATAGTCATTGGAGCATCAGAAAACGACAACAGTGGCGGCAATGCGGGACAAGTATACGTATATGTCTGGAATGGGGTAGATTGGGTACAGCGAGGCATGAGTATTGGGGGAGTAGCCACATCGGACTATGCGGGGTCGGGTGTTAGTATTAATGCAACAGGGGATGTCATTGCAGTTGGAGCGCCTTATCATACAGGAAATGGGTTTCGGTCTAGGGCAGGACAGGTGCGCCTGTACGAGTGGAATGGCAGCAACTGGATACAGCGGGGACTAGAAATTGAGGGCGAAGCAGCAGAGAACGAACTAGGACGAGCAATAAGCCTCAATGCTAGCGGCGATGTCGTTCTGATTGGAGCAGCGTTCAACGATGAGGTTGACCTGAACGCAGGACACGCCCGCGTGTTTGCTTGGAATGGAACCGCTTGGTTGCAAAAAGGACTAGATATCGATGGAACGGCTGCGGGAGAGCTATTTGGACACGCCGTTAGTATCGACGCTAGTGGCGATGTGCTTGCAATCGGAGCGCCTCGCTATGGAGGCAGTAATTCGGGGCAAGTGCGCCTATACACTTGGAACGGAACGGCTTGGGTACCAAAAGGACTAGCCATTGAGGGTAACCAAGCGCCATCGGGATTGGGAAGCTGGTCGGGGCATGCTGTGAGCTTGAGCGATGATGGAGAGGTCGTAGCCATTGGAGCACCTAAGACAAGTAGCCTTTATCAGAGCGTAGGAGAGGTAAAAGTATGGGATTGGAACGGCAGTGACTGGATTAGAAAACAAGAAGTACCAATCATGGGGGAGGCTAGAGATGATCTCTTAGGGTATTATGTTAGTCTAAGTGGGGACGGAAGTACCGTACTGGCCAACAGTCCACTAAGCAGTCGTGCAAAATCCACTGCTGGTTGGGTGCGTGTTTTTTATTTGACAGGTACTTATGGCCGTACTTATTTGGACCTCAACGCTAACTGCCAACAAGATTCCCTAGAAAATAACCTATCGAACCAACACCTAGTCATTCAGCCTGGAAACATTGTTGTACAAACGGATGCCGCAGGTTACTGGGCCGTTGACTCCTTGCCCGCAGGTACCTACACGATTACTACAGACACCACGCCTAATAACAATTACCAGCCTTGCGCAGCCACTTATTCTTTCACTGTGTTGCATCCTGATAGTACCACGATAGCCCCTGCTATTGGTTACCAAGCAGTTAAATCCTGTTCTAGCCCTGATATTTCTATCAATGCTCCATTTTTAAGAGTTGGTTTCTCCAACCAAAAAGTATACGTACAGGCTTGCAACAATTTCGATGCAACCAGTACAATAGACAGTGCTTATACCATCGTTGCGTTAGATTCTCTGTTGGTTGTCGACTCGGCTTCGCTACCGTATACGGCTTTAGGCAACAATACCTATAAAGTTGATTTAGGAACTCTTTTTCCTGGTCAGTGCAGAAATTTTTGGCTGGCCTGTAGCTTATCGGTTAATGCGGTAATGGGAAGTTCTCTGTGTATGCAAGCAGACCTCTACCCCGTTGATACTTGTACTTTAGATACAATCCCCAATACAACTTCGGGCATTCCTTGTACGCCTATTTTTGACTATTCTTACTTGGTTATTGAGGCCAATTGCATCAACAACGACAGCATTGCCTTTACAATTACCAACCTAAAAGATGACATGGCGTGTTGGAGTCAAGTGCGCTTGTTTGTAGATGGTGTGTTGATACGATTGGATTCGGTGCGCCTTCAGACGCTCCAAAGCCAAACCTTCACTTTCGCAGGGGATGGCCGCACTTGGCGCATGGAAGTGGATCAACACCCACTACACCCTGGCAACTCCCAGCCTTCTGCCACCATCGAACTTTGCGGCAATGCTTCCAACTGGACGCCCAACTTGGTCAATATCCTTCCTCACGACGATGCCGATCCCATAAAAGATATTTTCTGCGGCCTAGTCACAGGCTCTTACGACCCGAACGACAAACACGGTTTTCCGCTCGGCACAGGCACCAGCCGCGATATTCTACCCAACCAAGATTTGGAGTATAGAATTCGCTTTCAAAACACAGGCACCGACACGGCTTTTACGGTAGTTATTCGAGATACCTTATCTACGGACTTTGATATTTTTTCGGTACAAGAAGGCGTGTCGAGTCACCATTATGTTTTTAGGATATACGGCCCTAGAGTCTTGGAATGGACGTTCAACAACATCATGTTGCCCGACAGCAACGTCAACGAACCCGCCAGCAACGGCTTTGTCACGTTCAAAGTGCGCCAAGCGCCCAATTTGCTCAACGGCACTGTTTTGGAAAACTCGGCAGGTATTTACTTCGATTTTAACGCGCCGATCATTACCAATACCAGCCTACACACCATCAACGACGGCATTGTTTTCTTGGACATGACTGAGCCCATTACAACGGCCATGCAATTGAAGGTTTACCCCAATCCTACGCAAAATCATGTGACGATAGAATGGGCGAAAGAAACAGCGGTGACCATTACGGTCTTGAACAGTTTGGGGCAAGCGGTTTTATCCCAATCAACGACCGATACGCCCACGCAAATTAACTTAGCACCGCTTCCAGCAGGGATTTATTATTTGTCTGTTTATGATGGCGAGCAGACGGCGGTGCAGAAGTTGGTTAAGCAGTAGGGAGTTGGTGTCTTAGGCGCGGGATATAAGATAGAACAAGGGTGTAAGGGGCAAATGCATTTGCCCCTTACACCCTTGCCTTCCCCTATTTCTCATTGTTAAAATAAAGCTTGTAGTACTTCATTTCTTTTTCTTCATCGTATCCGCGTTCCAAAAAACCTTCTGCTTGGGGCTGCGAAGAGAGGATTCTAATTTCCATCTCTGTGTCCAGCTGGATTTTGTTTTTAAAGCCGCGTTTGGCTTTTTCTACTACAGGTTTGCTGATGTAAAACCCTTCCTCGGCCGTGTCCTCAATGCCCAATTTTTCCTGAAACTCTTGTTTTTTGGCTTCAAAAGCATCAATTTTCTCAAAATCGTCTTCAAAAATCACCTCTTTAAATTGCTGCTCATCAAACTCCTTGTAATGTTCAAAATAATCTTTGGAACGATTGAGGAAATCCACGCCTTCGTGCTTGTCCTCTTCTTTGAACGCCGCTTTGCCAAACTCCTTGCACAGATCCAAATACGCCTTCGTTTGGAAACGGTCGTTTTGTACATGGGTAATGGTCAAAAACTCGTCTTTCCAATACTTTGCATCGCTGCTTTTAAGATCCACCGAAACCACGCGGAAGCCCGTTTCCTGTTCCATATTGAAAACCAGACAGCCTTTGTCCAGTTTAGCCACATCGGTTCCCTCCTCAAAATCTAAAGTCCATTCTTCGTCTTCGTCCAATTTTAGTTTCAGAAAAGTATTTTTGTTCTCTGCTTTAAAAATACCGATGGCATCCACCATTTCATCGTCTACGATACAATCCTTAAAATACGCCACGTACAACTCTCCCCCTTTTACCTTCACGTGGTTGGATTTTTCGTACAAATGCTTTAAGATATTGATCGACTGCTCGTAGAAATTCTCATCGGGATTATCAAAAATATAGCCGCAGTAGTTGTAAATTTCGTTCATGCTCAAATCCACCTCGTGGTTGAATTCGTACACTTCCTCCAGCTTAAACCCATTTAGAAAATACCCCATCAGCACCTCCAACAACTCGTCGGTTAGGTCAAATAGTTTTTTGGCAACGCGGATGCCCTCATCCTGAGATTTGTTGCCCACTTT
>CAYUZF010000005.1:0-29907 GCA_964449615.1 uncultured Aureispira sp. | reverse complement strand
ATTTGCAAAAGATCATGATACTCTCGTGACGGTAGAAGAACATCAAGTAAATGGTGGACTAGGGGGAGCGGTAGCAGAGTATCTTTCAGAAAAGAATCCAACATGGATCGCACGAATTGGTGTGCAAGACCAATTTGGTCATGGTCACTTCGTCAACATGTATGTTTTGTTCCATTGTTAGAATCGTGTGCGGTTGTCTATTCGTTTGATAACAACCATTTTTATAAAAAAATTAGCAGCAGTAGCGGCAGGGTCATCAAAAAAACCACCTCTACTTGGTGCCTTCTAACCCGTAATAGAGATAAGGATAACTATCGTCTACTTGAGGTAAAACTGCTTTTTCGGCGTCGGTCAGTTGAGCGTAAGCAGCTTTTACATACCACTGCGGATTGTGGTAATGGCAAATTTTATAGGTTACAAAGATAGAACCGCTGTGTTGGCAACGCTTGATGCGTCGGCGTGTTTTTCGGGCTTCTTTGTTGTCTTCTTGGCAAACAATATGGTCACATTTTTTTATAGAAGGGGATAAAAAACTGCGTTCAAAGGTATTTTTATATAGTTTATACCCGCCCAGTTTCTCCTCATCGTACCAATTGCGCTGGCCAACGTGGTGGTATTTGTACCCAGGTGCCCACAACAAGGTCACAGGATCGCGGTAATACTCAAAGCGCTGTATCCGTCCAGGCAGCAGTTCATTGGCTTTTTTGATAAAATTACGGTTGCCAATAGTTCGCGGACAAGCATAGGCGTAAACATTTTGAACGTCAAAACCACTCGCTTTGAGGTAAGTGCCCGTAATCACGGACAGCGCCGCCCCTAAACTGTGTCCAGCCACCCAAATTTTCTTGTCCTGCGCGCCCATTTCCCGTAAGTTAGTCAACAATTCGTCCCGAACCAAATCGAAACTCAACCAAAATCCTGTATGAATGCGGGTACCGACCAGCGCCCCGCCAGCCGCCCGCTGGTTGATTCTAAAATCTGTTCCCAGCCACTCGGCCCATTTGTTTTCGCCCACATCATCCGTCCCTCGAAAGAGGACAAAAACGGTAGTAGGCGTAGAAATTAACATCAACTCAGGATCTAAGCCCGATTTGTATTTAATGCCCATAAAACGCGCATCTTCGGTATGTTTTTTATGCAAATAACGAAACTCCACGCCGCTTTCCTGTTCCTGTAAGCCTGTCTGTTGTGTGTGGGGCGCTTGCTGAAAATAATGCTCAAACCGCGTCTGAAAAAGCTTCTGAAAGTTGTTATCGCACACCTTGGTATGCGCCTCTAGCCAAGTAGTAGACTCTAACGTATCCACTGCTTGGCAGCCGTTTTGCACATAGCGCAATTGATAATCCAGCCGTTCGGCATACATCATTTCGGTCATCTTAGCCAAAATAAAGGCATTGACATTGTTCACGCCCGAAGCCGTGTCGTCAAAATAAGTCATGCAAGAGCGCTCACAAGTGGGCTGGTCAACTAAAGCAAAGGTGGGCGGCTGCGCTTGACTGCATTGGTAAAAACCGCAAAAAAATAGGACAAATAGGTAAGTTGTTAAGCGATGAAGGGACACGGTGTGGTTGTTAGTTCTTTATAAAAATAAGCAATAGGAGGAGTTGTATCCTTACTGCTGTGGAATCCGTACCACAATCTTGCCAAATTGTTGCCCTTCTTGCATTCGATCAAAAGCCGCTTGTCCTTCTTGCAATGCCCAAGTACTATCCACGATAGGCACCAATTTTTTCTCACTAACAAAGGCCAACAAACGCTCAAATTCGGCACGGCTTCCCATCGTGGAACCCAAAATGGATAATTGTTTCCAAAATACCCGCTGTGGACTAACGGTAAATTTGCCCCGTGTACCGCCATAAAAAACCAACCGCCCGCCAGGCGCAGCAATATCAATTAGGTGTCGAAAACCGTCGCCCCCTGCACTGTCTACAACCACGTCAAATTCCCCGCCTGCCTCATCGCGCAAAACACGGTGCCAGTTTTCGGTGGTGTAATTGGCTCCGCCTTTGGCTCCGAGGTCGATAGCGCGCTGTATTTTCTCTTCCGAACTAGAGGTCACATACACCTCTGCCCCCAGTGCCAACGCCATCTGAAAAGCCATCAACGCCACACCGCCGCCAATGCCCGAAATCAGTACTCGATCTTGTCCGCTGGCTTGGGCGCGCACCAACAACGCTCGAAAAGCCGTCAACCCCGCCAAAGGTAGTGCAGCGGCTTCTTCGTAAGTTAAGTGTGTTGGTTTTGGAAAAATTTGGTGTACATCTACCACAATATATTGGGCCAAACAACCATCGTCGGGCATACCGAGAATGCGGTAAGCATCGGGTTGGACACCCCCTTCGTCCCAACCGATACCAGGCAGCAGCAGCACCTCTTGATGCAGCCATTCTTCGGCGACATCTGGCCCCAACGCCACGACCTGACCCGCTCCATCGGAGCCGAGGATAACAGGCGTTTTAATGTGTGGGTATAAATCTTGTTGGATGTAAACATCGCGGTGGTTGAGGGCAGCCGCATACAATTGAACCAATACTTGCCCTGGAGCGGGCTGTGGTTGATCGACATCTTGGTAGACAAGGGGTTGCCTTACAGCAGGCAGAACTAGTGCTTTCATAAGTATAAGAATCGCAGTAGACAACGCCCCTTGGCTAACCAATGTTGAAGTCGTTTGTAGTTACTTCCTAGCTTTATAGACGCTTATCTGGAACGGGAAATGATTTTGGTGTAAGGTAGCCACTTTCTGAACATTCTGCGTTGTTCCTCCGTAAAATTGTTGCCACCAATATAAACGGCATCTAATTTTTTCAACTGCGCCAATGCTTTGGGCAATTCACTTAGATCGTTGTAACGCAAATCCAACACTTCTAAATTGCTCAACGCCAAAATCTCTTCGGGCAATTCTATGAAATTGTTGTTGCTCAAATCAAGGTGTTTGAGTTGTTTCAACTCCGTAATAGAAGCAGGCAAACTATTCAGTTCGTTTTTAGATAAATTTAAGCGCTGTAGTTTGGTCAATTTACTCAAATGGTTGGGCGCTTCTACCAGATCGTTGTTTTGGACGGTTAGGCGCTCCAAGTTGGAGAACAACCCAATATCTTCGGACAGGTGTGTCCATTGTTCGTCGGCAATAACCAACATGCGCTGGTTTTTAGCCGTAGAACGCTGGTCGTCGGTGGCCATCCAATGGCCTTCTGGGTAAGGCGATTTGGAACAACCCAATAACAAATACAACAGGAGCAAACTGAGGAGGTAAGTGATTTTCATAATGGGAAATTTTGGTGATTGTCAATAGAGCGGTAAGGCTACTTGTTCTGGGAAGAAAATACCTTACTGCAAGACTATTAACACTGAAAATAAAAAAATAGTTATAAATTAACGATTTTTTTTGCCCACTATGTCCCACTTTTTTACTTTCGAATTACTAAAAAAATCAACTATAAGCACCTGTCCTTTTTACAATTATTGGAAAATCTTTGTAGATAGTGAAGGGTTTTCCAGAGCGCAACCGTTGTTTGAGTGGAGCGAGCATATCGCGAATTCGCTTGGACTTGATGCGCTTATAAGAGCGGTGCAATACAATAGCAAAATGCGGCTCCATGGAAATTTCTTTGCCGTTGACCCAATAGATACCGCGCTTGACATACATTATCTCTCCCAGCTTGTAAGGTTTGCCCTTAAACTCCTCGGTTGAGCGCCATTTCAACAATTTACCAATAACCAATACATAATCGTACTCGGTGTTGTAACTTCTCACCTCATCGTCGTCGCTTTTTTTCTTTTTATACGGATAATCCGCCATGATGGTTACAGGCTGAATCATCATGTAAGGCTTACTAAGCATGTATTTATAATCGCGTTTGAGCTGGTCGTTCAATTCGCTCTTGGTGTAGCGCTTGATGTTGCGGTGGTCGCCCTTAGAGTTTTTGGTAATGTCCAGGCGCGCCTTTCTTTTTTCCTTTTTGTAGGGAAATAAGGGGTCGGGTTTCTGGTTGGAACTGCCCAGCAGCTCGCCAAAAATGCTCCCAATATCGGCATCTTCCTCCTCTTCTTCTTCGGTATCGGTCGCTTGTACCGCCTCATCATCAAAAAAAGATGCTAGAATATCCTCTTCTTCATGCTCTTGGGTTTCCGTTTCGGGCGCGGCATCGTCATCCGATTCAAAAAAGGAAGCCAACAAATCGTCGTTGTCGCCCTCCTCCGAAACGACCACTGGCTCTGGCGCCTCTTCTTCTGGATCAGGTCCAAAAAAGGAAGCCAACAGATCGTCGTTGTCCGCTTCATCGTTGTCCGTGGTATCCTCTTCGTCCTCAAAAAAAGAAGCCAATAGATCGTCGTCGCTGTCTTCTTGGTCATTGTCCCCCTTCTTTTCATCGTCGAAGAACGAAGCCAAGTCGTCTAATTCATCCGCCATAATCGCTTACTATTTTTATTAAAAAGGTAATTGCTACAAGGCCTATCCCTGGTGTTTTGCCAACTAGAAGCTTTGAGTAGGCGCATGCAGAGAGTTAGGTGTATGGAAGATACTACTATTATGAGAAAAGACCAATCGAAAAGCGGATTTTCTTACCGTCTGCGCCAACGAATCCACCACGGAAGTTTGTTGTAGGTCAATCGGTAATAGGGTTGATTCTTGGCTCCAAAGCTTTCGTAGAAACGCGCAATTCCCTCTACGGATGAGCCTTCAAAGTCAATGTAACGGTGGCTTCCTGCTTCGCGCTGTATGGTTGCATCCAGCAAATAAGGCATAGCCCCGACATTTTTGCCGACTTCTGTTGTCACATTTAGTAGGTTTATTAGGGCAGCGCCGTCGAACATAAAAAAGATAGCTGCACACAATTCTTTGTCGGTGTTGTAGGCGGCGGTGATTGCGCCCTTGCCGCGGTGCAGGCAATTCCAAACAATTCTAGAAGCGGTGTGGTAAAGCGCGTCGGGATGCTTCACCCCTTTTGCCTCTTGAGCTTTTTTGACGGTAGCTACAAAGGTGTCAGGTGCCATATTACCTGTAAGATAAAGGTTGCTGTTTTGTGCCTTCTTGAGGTTGCGTTTGATGTTTTTGGAGTAGGCCGCATACAACTCTTCGTAGGGCTTGTCCAACTCTAAAATGTAATTGGCTTGTGGCGCTACTTGATAATCTTTGAGTTTTAGGGCGCTGGCATTGCCGTCGTTGAGTGGAATATCCCAGTATTTAAATTCCTCAGGGATCGCCTGCAAAAATTGGTTGATACGCTCTTTAGAGCGCACATTAACGGTAAAGAGCCCCAATTGCTGGCACAAATAGGGTTGATAAAGCTGCTTTACTTTAAATAGTTTATCGTTCCAAACCAACGGAAAAACGGATTGGTAATCGCCTTCTACTAGGCCCATCCATTCACCCGCCACATTGTCCAAATACCAAGCGTAGCCATAAATTTTACTGTTGGCGGCATAATGGACACATCCATTCCATTTTGGCGCTTCAATTTCTTCTCTAGTAAGCAGTCGTAATTTCATCTAATTATTGAGGAGTGCAGTCGTTTACAGACATTCTGTTCATTGCTTGCTACAACAGTGGGTCTATTTTTATGTTCAAAATTAAAAACAGCTGCCCAATGTGTGCCTTACAACAACGGTCTTCTTTTTTAGTACAAACCTTTTATTTTTCTAAACAATTTGCAGTTTAACATGTTTTAATAGTATAAAGATTGTCACAAAAGCTAAAATAATTATGATAAAACCCATCCACATAAACCACAACGTTGCTGAGAAATACAAGCAAGCAACAAAAATTGGAATCGTGGGTGCTTTACTAATGGTTGCTTACATTGTTGTAATAGAAATAGCAACAAGCGGTACTAGTTATGGTTTAAAATTCCTGAAGTACTTTTTTCTGGCTATTCCAATGACAATGGGATTGTGCAAAATGAGCAAAGACGCTGGCTTTAACAATCCTTATTTACCTCAAAGTACATTTTATACAGCTGTTATTGCCGTCACCGCTGCCACTGTTTTTTTGGTGGCTTATTGGATTGTACTTCCCATAGAGGGCATTGATATGGCTACCATTGTTTTGCCGACATTGGCAGAACAAGAACAGTTGGCGGCTAATACTTTACCACTTCCAGTTCCTTGCATGTTATTTTTAGAAGTATTTGCAATAGGAATGATTATCGGTTTTGCTATACTTGTCTATGGTTCTGACATAGAACAATTGGTAGAGCAGCAAGAGGTAGAAGCCTATCCCTCAGCTATTAAAAAAGTAGCTTAGACAATTCGAAGACACTTTACGCTCTTCTCCAATGTTGGTGCATTGAACGGGGGAGTTATTATAAAACACAAAAACACACAGTATTATGAGACAAGAAACAGACATCGCCCCCGCAATAAAACAACACATCAAAACAACTACTAAGCACAATTATACTTCGGCTATCTTGATCGGTGCAATTGGCGGTATGGCTATGATTGGTTTTATACTGTTTATCGAAGCGTTGAGCATCAGTGAGAGCCAAAGCATGGGTTATAAAATGCTAAAATATTTGGTTATGGCCATTCCATTGGCGGTAGGGTTGTCCAAGTTGAAAGACCACATGAACAGCAAATACACCTTTTTTCAAAATGGGTTGTTGTTTGCAGCTACTGCCTCTGCCGTTGCCGCTGCAATCATGATGGTAGCCTTTATGTTCACCGCAGGATCAGACACCGTTAATTTGGCTACCTTTAATTCAGGTATTACTAATATTGACGAATTGGGTCAATCGGACGGATTTATTCCCGTGTTGGCAGGCGCCATGTTGTTCTTAGAGGTATTTATAATGAGTATGATTACGAGTTTTGCAATTTTATTGTTCAAGCAAGATTACGCTCGTACCGCATAATTTCGCATGAAAGAGTCCTTGATCACCTTTTTCTTCCCAGAAAAGCACTTGGACAACGGAGGATTGCACATTAAAACAGTTTAATATTTGTTATCCAACTAGTTTCCAATTAAAACACAAACAGTTCCGAGAATTTTAATAGGTCTCGGAACTGTTTTTTCCCAAATTTATTAATTCCCTCTATTATGATCGCCTCACTTATCCTTCTTCTTCTAGGAGGGCGTTAAAATACTGCACAAATTCGTCTACCGTCTTGGCACCGACGTCGCCATTTTCGACGCCTTGCCTACGAACAGAAACCGTTTGTGCTTCTACGTCCTTTCCTCCCACAATCAACATAATTGGAATCTTTTGAAGCTCTGCATCTCTAATTTTACGCTTTAACGATTCGTTTCTATCATCTACGGTGCCGCGAATTCCGCGTGCTTCCAAATCGTTTTTCACCTGCTCGGCATAGCTGTTAAAATTATCCGAGATGGGCAAAATAGTATATTGCTCAGGAGTCAACCACAATGGAAATTTACCTCCCGTATGTTCAATTAACACAGAAATAAACCGCTCCAAAGAGCCAAACGGCGCTCGGTGTATCATCACAGGACGATGCTGGTTGTTGTCTGCCCCCGTGTACTGCAAATCAAAACGCTCGGGCAGATTGTAATCCACCTGAATGGTTCCCAATTGCCAAGAACGCCCTAGTGCATCCCGCACCATAAAATCCAGTTTAGGGCCATAAAAAGCAGCTTCTCCCAACTCCGTTACCGTTTTCAAATCCAACTCCGCTGTCGCTTCAATAATGGCTTTTTCTGCGGCCTCCCAGTTCTCATCAGAGCCAATGTATTTTTCTGGCTTTTCTGGATCCCGCAAAGAAATCTGAGCGGTAAAGTCCTCAAAACCCAACTTCCTAAACACCAACAACGTCAAATTCAACACTTCGATGAACTCCTCCTTGAGCTGGTCGACGGTACAAAACAAGTGGGCATCATCTTGTGTAAAACAACGTACGCGCGATAGCCCGTGCAACTCTCCACTTTGCTCATAGCGGTAAACCGTTCCGAACTCTGCAATTCTCAGGGGCAATTCTTTGTAAGAATGCGGTTTGTGGGCATAAATTTCACAATGGTGGGGACAGTTCATCGGTTTGAGCATAAACTCCTCTCCTTCTCTAGGCGTACCGATGGGTTGGAAACTGTCTTCACCATACTTTTCGTAGTGCCCCGAAGTAATGTATAAGTTCTTGTGGCCGATGTGTGGCGTAGTCACCAATTGATAACCGCGTTTGATTTGTTCTTTGGTTAGGAAATCTTGTAGACGATTGCGCAAAGCTGTTCCTTTGGGCAACCAAATGGGCAGGCCCTGTCCTACTTTCTCAGAAAACATAAACAACTCCAATTCTTTACCGAGCTTTCTGTGGTCGCGTTTTTTGGCCTCTTCTACCATGGCCAAGTATTCTTTCAACTCTTTGGCTTTCGGGAAAGTGATGCCGTAGACGCGCGTCATCACCGCATTTTCTTCGTTATTTTGCCAGTAGGCACCCGACAATTTTGTCAGTTTGATCGCTTTTATAAAGCCCGTGTGTGGGATGTGTGGGCCACGACACAAATCTGTAAAATCACCTTGTTTATAAAAAGTAATGCTGCCGTCTTCCAACTTATCGAGCAATTCTAGTTTGTACGGATCACCTTTGTCCTCAAAATAAGCAATGGCATTCGCCTTGCTGATTTCAGAGCGGTCGTAGCTGTTCTTTTGGCGTGCCAACTCCAACATCTTTTTCTCAATCGTCTCAAAATCTTTGCTGGAAAGCGTCCGCTCTCCCAAATCAATGTCGTAGTAAAACCCATTTTCTAAAGACGGCCCAGCGCCAAACTTAACTCCAGGATAAAGCGCTTCTAAGGCCTCTGCCATGAGGTGGGCAGACGAGTGCCAAAAGGTTTCTTTTCCATCTTGATCTCTGAAGGTTAGCAATTGCACCGTTGCATCCGTCTCGATAGGACGCGTAGCGTCCCAGATTTCTTGGCCGACTTTTACAGCCAACACGTTCCGCGCCAAGCCCTCGCTAATAGATCGAGCAATGTCTAAACCTGTGACTCCCGATTCATACTTACGAACGCTGCCGTCGGGAAGAGTGATGTTAATCATGTTTTGTTTTTTTGAGGCTACTGCAGCGATTTCAAGCAGTAGCCTTGTTTTATAATAAAAAATGACACAGCGCGCTAGATACGACCCAGCGCGCTATTTGACCTCCAAAGTAACATTTTTTTGCTAGATGCACCTATTTTGCTTAAAAGTAGTTCTTACATATAACCAAGTATTGGGGTTTTATTTGAGATAAGTTCTAGAATGAAAACCTGTCTTGCTTTTTTTTGTTATTATAGAGCAAACAGCTAGACTGCAGCTATTTTTCTGCCTTTTAGCGACCCGATTTTTTGATAAATAATACACACTAATTATGCTTCAGAACAAATATCAAAGTGTCCTAAATCTGGGCCAAGAACTAAATATTCAAAACGGAGACGTCCGAGAAGAGGACGGTAAATTAAAAGTTTCAGGAACAGCGCAAACGCAATACGAAAAGGATGTGCTGTGGAATGAAATCAAGCGTGTTGGTGGCGACGCGCCTACAGATATTGAAGCCGACATCAAAGTAGCAGACAACAGCCGTTATCACACCCACGTGGTGGAAAAAGGCGATACGTTGGGTCATATTGCCAAGCATTATTACGGCAAGGCCAGCAAGTACCCAGAGATCTTCGACGCCAACCGCAACATTTTGGACGACCCGAATAAAATTTATCCAGGTCAAGAATTGGTTATTCCCAATTTGCACGAAAGTGCCTAAAAATGCCTTAACAGAGGGCTTTCGGAAGTACTAATCCTAGTTCTAGAAAGCCCACCCCTCAAACTGCCTTTGTTTTAACGAACGAAGCTAACAGTTTATATAGTTGCAGGTTGCTCGATCTACAGAGCAACCTGTTTTTTTTGTGCGCTACTTCTTGGCCTTATCCAGCGCCGCCAAGCGCGCTTGGGCGCGGCTGTGCAAGGCGGCTTGGTATTGGTCGGGCTTTTCTTTCAAACAACGCTCATAGTAAGCGCGGGCTTCTTTCCACTCTTCTCTAGACTCGTGTACCATTCCCGCTTGGAGTGCCGCTTGGCACACATAGTAATACGGTTGTTTGGCGCCGCGCTTCAGCGTTTCCTCGAAAGCCTCCAATGCCAAGTTCTTTTTGCGCATTTTTTGGTAAATACTTCCTTTTCTATAAAAATATTCCAGCTGCTCTTCCGCTTCTTTTAAAGCTTTAAACGAACACTGCTCCAGTGTCGCATAGGCTTTTTCGTAATACCCCCCCTCGTAGTACAAGCGCGCTTGCAAGAGTTGGAGGTTGGGATGTTTCTTAGTTTTAGCGGTTTCCATTTCGTTCATAGCAGAGCGATCCAGATCGGTGTAATGCGCTCCTTTGCGCTCTACTTGTTGCATGAAATAGAAATACTTATTTTTGTCATTTTCCAACAAAGACAGCCAAGCCAAACGCTGGTAGGCCGTTTTGATGCCATTGGTTCCTTTGTATGCTTCTAAGTAGTTGTTGTAATTGGTAACAGCATCATCGTCCAAGCGATACAATTTGCAGTGTGCTTTGAGCAGTTCTATTTGTGGAAAAGGATATTGCGCGTCTTTGGCTTGCCATTGTTCCAACAACAACAACCCTTGCTTACTCTTTCCCGTCACCATATAACGAGCGCCTAAAATATAAGCCGCCATTGGATCGGTTTTGGGATCGAGTACAGCGGTGTTGAGTGCTCCCCATGCCGAAGGGTCTTCACTGCCTATGTACAGCAATAAAAAACTATATATTTGTTGAATTTCTTTGTTGAATACAAACTCGGGTTGCTGCTTACCGTGGTCTATGACAGCCTGCAACTCTGCTAGTCCCAGCGCGGCGTTGTCTTTGTAATCGGACAGTCCGCTTCCCCACTGGTACTTGCTTGGCAGCGCGCCCACCAACGTGTGCAAGAGTCCCGCAGCGCGTTTGTTCGGTATGAAATTGGGGAAGCGCCTTTCGTTGCGTTCTAGCAAGACCGCAGCTTTTTTTATTGTTTTAAAAGCCAACATATGGTCTTGGTACCAAGCGTACAGCAACGCCCATCGCAACTGCACGTCAGCTTGGGTGTACAAGGTGTAAGGGTCTTGCTCCGATCCCTGCTCCAACCAAGCCAAGCGTTCGGTTTTGCGCTCTAGGTATTTTCCAAAGACAGCTTTTGGGCGACCATCCACAAAGGCAAAATAGAAATCTAGTTGATCTTCTAAGTAGTACGGCAATAGGTTAAAACTCTTGTCTTTTTTCACCGTTTGAATGCGCCTTGCCGCAGGTAGTAAGCGCAGTTGCAATACATCGTCTAATACGGCTTTCAATTCATCGTTCCACTTAAAATAACCCGATTGGTTGATGTCGTTCAGTTCGGGTTGAGCGTAGCTGGGTGCTGCACCCAAGAGCAAGATAAAGAGGAGAAATTTGGGGAAGTGTTTCATCGGGAAGGAGATTTGTACAAAAAAGTGGTTTAAATAAAAATAGACCTTAGGAAACATCGAGTTCCCCAAGGTCTATACTAATAGTTTT
Source organism: uncultured Aureispira sp. (assembly GCA_964449615.1). Taxonomy (GTDB): domain Bacteria; phylum Bacteroidota; class Bacteroidia; order Chitinophagales; family Saprospiraceae; genus Aureispira. The sequence goes on along the minus strand of CAYUZF010000005.1, from coordinate 18,443 downwards.
TGTTTTGGCTTCGCTACCAGAACAAGCACACAACGTTTGTTGTCGATGGCTTATTTTTCACTGGCTACTTCTTCCGCTTCTCTTTCCAATTCTTCCAAAGAAGTTTCAATGTTAGAAGCCACCAAGATTCTAGCACAGTGCTCGCAATTGATGATGCGTTTGCGTTGGCCCAGTTCCAATTGTGTTTGGGGAGGAACTTGGTTGAAACAACCGCTGCACGCGTCGCGCTCTACGGTCACAACTGCCAATCCATTTTTATAGGTTGTCGCCAATCGGTCGTAAATCGCTAATAAACTATCGTCGATTTTTTTGCGGGCGCGTTTTTCTTTGCGCAAGAACTTCTGCTCGTCTTTTTCGGTCTTCGCGGTAATACGCTCCAACTCTTCTTGCTTCAATTCCATATCCGAAACTTTTTCGTCTCTTCGCTGCTTAGAAGCATCTAGGGTCAACTCCTTGTTGTTGAGTTTTTGCTGCGTCTCGCGGATGCGTTTGTTGGCCAATTGAATGTCCAAATTCTGCAATTCAACTTCGCGGGTCAACGCCTCGTATTCTCTATTGTTTTTTACGTCGTCTTGCTGTTTGTTGTAACGCTCGATCAATGCCTCAGATTCTTTGATTTGAGTTTCGTACTGCGCAATGCTCATTTCTAACTCTCGGTACTCTTCTTCCAGCTTTGCAATGCGCTCATTGAGTGTCGCAATTTCGCCTTCCAACGCACTAACCTCTAAAGGCAATTCACCTTGTAGCTTTTTGATGTTGTTGAGTTTGGTATTAACTGCCTGCAATTCGTACAGGTTTTTCAGTTTTTCTTCAACAGGCAAATTAGCGTTAGCATTTTTTTTGGCCATAATATTATAGATAATTTATCGGATTTGTAGTTACTTCGGTACAATGAATGGCAAAATTAGTAAATTTTTGCGTCAAAAGTTCATAAAACAGCTCAATAGTAAACTGTTCACTCTCATAATGTCCTATATCAGCGATAATTAAGGCCTTATCGGCGTCAAAAAACTGATGGTACTTGTAATCCGCTGTTATAAAAACGTCTGCCCCTGCTCTCTTGGCATGTGGCAGTAAAAAACTTCCCGTTCCCCCACACACAGCTACGCGCTTAATAGTGGGTCGGCAAAGATCGGTATAACGAACACAGTCCGTTTTCATTTGTTGCTTTAAGAACTTTAAAAATTCCATCGGCTTCATAGCTTCTTTTAATTCTCCTACGACACCCGCCCCTATTTGCGGATGGATATTTTCCAAGGCCACTAAATCATACGCTACCTCTTCGTAAGGATGAGCTTTTTGTAAGGCGCTCAAGACGGCAGGTTGTCGGTATGCGGGCACTACCACCTCCAAACGCGTTTCTTCTTCTTGGTGCTGTATGCCTACTGTCCCGACATGTGGGTTGGCGCCCTGTTCCCCTTTAAATGTTCCTGTCCCCTCTAACTGGAAGCTACACTCGGTGTAATTGCCCAATGCGCCAGCGCCCGCCTCAAACAGCGCTTGGGCGACGCTGTTCTTGTGTGTTTGTGGAACAAAGGTGTGTAATTTTTTGAGCAGTCCTTGTTGGGGTGCTAAAATACGCGTTTGGGATAGACCCAGCTTTTCGGCTATTTTACCATTCACCCCATTTTTTAATACATTATCCAAGTTGGTGTGGCATACATAGATGGCTATGTTGTTCTGAATGGCTTTTATAACCACCCGCTCCACATAATTCTTCCCCGTAAATTTTTTCAGCCCTTTAAATACAATGGGGTGGTGGGCAACCACTAGATTGCATCCTTTGGCCATTGCTTCGTCCAAAACCGCTTCTGTGCTGTCCAAAGCCAACAAGATTCCCGTCACTTCTCGACTGGCCTCTCCTACCAGCAAGCCTGCATTGTCATAACCTTCTTGATAGGCAAGCGGGGCGATGGTCTCCAAATAGGCAGCGATTTCTTTTATACGCATAATTACTGCTGTTAAATCCTTAAAAACAAGCGCAAAGCTCTTATTCCCTTTAACAAAAAACAGGAAAACAGCGCGTTGCTGTTTTCCTATCTTGTCTATCTAATTCTGATAGAGCTTATACTCTATACAAAACCACTGTAGGCTATAGCCTAGTATTTCCAGTTTCTGCTTGCTCCACCGTCGCCCGCTGGACGCGCTTGGTCTTGCGCATTCTCATCGGCAATGTAAAATTCTACACGACGGTTAATGAAGTGCTCTACTTCTCTGTTGGCATTTTCGATTAAGTTATCTACTTCTCCGTTGTAACGAATGATAAAACGGCTGCGGTCAATCTCGTAACGGTTGACCAAGTAATCAACGCAAGACATCGCGCGGTTGTAAGACAACATGTCGTTGTAGTCGGTAGAAGCGCGAACATCGGTGTGTCCATGTGCCACCACTTTCAAGCTAGGATACCCTTTCATGACGCTAGCAATGTGCTGTAATTGCTCGTAAGCCTCTGCACGCAAGTAGTACTTGTCCAAATCGAAGTGTACCATAGGCAAGAACCAATCTTTCAACGTACCAGCGCTGTTGGCTCCCAATGGATCGTATACTTCGTCACCGATAACCAACGTAGGGAATTTACCTGTAGTTGGATCACCAGGCATCACTTTCACATCGTCTTGTGTAATCGGCTCGGGCACTTGTGCTACCCCAAATTGATCGGTAGGATATCCAGGAGGAGAATAAGGCTCCTTGTCTTGGCTGTTTACGATGCCATCACCATCCGAATCCAAAGAGCGACCTTTGCTGTCTACTTCTGTATCTGGAGGGGTATCTTTTTCCTCGTCTAACGCATTTGGAACACCATCATTGTCATCATCTTTGAACCAATCTTCGTCCAATTGATCTTTGATGTCGGCGATGTCCTGCATAGGATAAATCAAAGGATTCACAAACCACAAAGGTTGGATTGCTTTTTCTTTGCTACCGATGTTGAACCCTAAACGAATGCTGGTGTAGTGTGGAATATCAATATTAGAAGTTCCTGAGCCATTTTCTTTGCGGCTTTTACCATCGAAGTAATCGTCTGCAGAAATAAAAGCTTGGTGTTCCAATCCTAATGTGATACGAGGCGTAATCAAATATTCAAAAGACAAACCGACATTGACAAATGGATTTAATACCACACGGTTTTCATCTTCTCCAATAGTAATGATGTTGTTGGCATTTTGTTGGGCAATGGTTTCGTATTCGCCATCCAAAATACCTCTTAACTCTTGTCTAATTGCATTGCGATCTCCCAAATTAGTCAAATCGTATTCTTGGGCAGCACCGCCACCGCCAGAACGCTCTGACAAGTTGTTCATTTCTGCTGCATAGGTGTTGCCATTGGCATCCAATGCGTCAATTTTTGTATTGTATAGGTTAGCGCCCAATCCTAAGATGAGGTTCAAACTCCAACGGTTGTTTCTTTTGTGAAACTTGATGTTGTTCAAGTTAAAAACCATTTGCAAAGACAACGCATGGTGTTGTTGTATTCTGTAGTTGGCATAAAACACATCCTGTACACCATATTGGCCAGGTGTTACAACACTACCTGTAGAAGACGTAATGGTAAAAGGAGTAACATTTGGGAAGGCACGCAAAGAAGACGCCGCATAGTTGAGGCCCGATGCTTGACCGAACATATACTCTGCTTTCAAAGAAAATACATAACCAATGGCCTTTCTAACATGTATAGAAGTTCCCCAACCAAATCCTGGCTCAACGTCCCCCCCGATTAGGAAGCTACCACCACCAATACCCAATTGCCACCAATTTCTTGGTTTTCCTGGGAACTGGCTCTTACCTTCTTTCCACTCTGCGTGGCGAGCTTGGTCTTTTTTCATGATATACTTATCTTCTGTCGGGTTAACAGAGATCTGTGTTTGAGCGGTATCAGCAAAAGTAAGCATAAATGCTCCTGCTAAAACAACTCCTAATTTGTTAATCTTTTTCATCATAATAGTTTGTCTTTGTTGGATTGAATCTAGCTTTGTTAGTTGGAATGATTAAAGGATGTTTTGAACCCAAAGCTTTCTTTATATTGATCTTCTGTTACTAAGTACATTAGTAAGGGTCTTGCACGTTGTAAAATGCTTTTAAGACAACCTTATAAAATTTAGATAATTCTTTCATAAGAGAACGTTCCTCGACGTTCTTTTCAACAATACAATACCCTCAATGTTTATAAAAGGGACTTTGGGTCCACATAGGAAATAGTAGATCCAACACGCGCAAATTTACATTTTTTTTCGATTTAGAACAATATTTCGGCCACTAGCTCTATATTTTGCGATTTATTTTAGCAAATACCTCAGTTTATACAACTATCTGCGGCTCAGAACACTCTTAATGGGTACTTTTTTTATAAAGACTTTTCGGGGTCTCTTTTCTTTCTATTTTGGTTTTTTTTCTTACCTCCTAGCAACTTTTCCAAAGCAGCAGTTAAAGCCGTGGTTGATATTTCTGTAGAGGCATCATTAATAGCCTGCACTTCTTGAAGGGCTTTTCTAATGGTTTGAGAAACATCTGTAAAGATTTGCTCATCCGTCAACAAGGCGTGGGGCTGCATCAAATAGGCAAACACCCTTGCCATACCACAGTTGGCAATAAAATCGGGAATGACGCTGATTTTTTGATCGGCGTACTTGGCTGTTGGCCCAAAAAACACTTCATCATCAATAAATGGCACATTGGCCCCACAAGATACAACTTGCACCCCGTTAACAATCAAAGCATCAATTTGTTCACGCGTTATCAATTTAGAAGCCGCACCAGGAATAAAAATATCTATTGGTATGTCCCAAATTTTACTATTCACCTCTTCAAAAGACAACATATTTGGCGAATAAAGCTTGTTGCCATTTTTATCGTTGTACAACGTTGCGACTTCCTCAAAATTTAGCCCCTCTTCTTTCAAAATCCCCCCTGCAATATCTACAATTCCAACAATCTTAGCGCCCTGCTCTGCCAAGTAGTAAGCAGCCGCAGCGGCTACATTCCCCCACCCCTGAATAAGCACGCGTTTGCCAGAGATGTTGCTATCGTGGTACAGATCGTAATAATGCACCACCGATTCGGCAACGCCATATCCCGTAATTAAATCCGCTACCGCATATTTTCGGAGAACGGAAGGGGTATAACTAGGATCCTCTACAATTTTACTTACTCCTTGACGCAATTGCCCTAGAATTTCGATGCGCTCTCCTTCGTTGGATTTGAAGTGCCCCTGCACAATACCTTGTTGGGGGTGCCACAAGCCCAGGTTTTGAGTGATTGGAATCACATCTTTTAACTCGTCTATGTTCAAATCGCCTCCTGTTCCGTAGTAATTTTTCAACAGTGGAATAACGGCTTTGTACCAACGCTTAAGGACTTCATCTTTGCGGGGGTCATTGGGATCGAAGTTAATGCCTGATTTGGCGCCTCCAATAGCAGGTCCGCAAACAGAAAACTTAATTTCCATTACTTTTGCTAAGGAGATTACTTCTTCTTTGTTGAGTCCCAAACGCATGCGCGTTCCACCGCCAGCAGCACCACCGCGAAGCGAGTTGATGACAACCCAACCTTTGGCATTGGTTTCTTGGTCTGTCCACTCGAAAACGATTTCAGGCTGTTGTTCTTTGTACTGCTGTAGTAATTCCATAGTGTTGCTTTATTTTTGCGAGCAAATATAGGACAATTGCATAGAAAATCACCGCTGTGTTAAAAATCTTTTTTTAGCTTAACCGACTATGTACTCGTATCTTAAAATTACGCTGTGGTTTTTGAGTGGCGATTACTTTTTAGAATGACTTAGAAAGCCTATTATTGCTATTTAATAGACGGTTGCCAATTGATAATGATGAACAAGGATAACCGCATTTCTTTCCCTAGTATCTTCCGTATGATTGACCACTTGTTACAATTCGATGCCTCCGTTGCGCCTTCTTCTACTGCCTCTTTCACCTATGGTTCTCGTTTGATGCGGCACCAGAGAGGGAGCGAGCAATGGAAAACGGCACACCTTGCACTGGTTAGTTATGGTTCAGCGGAGAGCTACCGCGCCGTGCAAGAGGCTTTAGCTGGCCTTTCGGCTAATTTTAAACGTGGGCAAGTCGTAGACTTGGGACAAGTACAAGCGGATGTATTGCCTCTGACCGAGTTGCTGGATATTTTGCTGCGCCAGGGTATTTTCCCTTTGGTGGTGGCAGCAGAACACAAAGCGGTAGTGGCACAATTGCGTGCCTACGAGCAACGTACAGAACGCTTATCCATGGCTCTAGTGGACGCCCGTTTGGATTATGACTTGGAAAGTGGCGAAGGTTTGTTGAATACACTGTTGGCACAAGCGCCGCATTTGTTGCAGCAACTAACCTGTATTGGCAACCAATCGTATTATACGAATCCCGCTGTGGTGGCTGCGTTGCATGAACAACACGTTGCGGTATACCGCTTGGGGCGTATTTTGCAACAGCTAGAAGAAGCAGAACCCATGGTGCGCCAAGTAGACCTTGCAGGCTTTTCGCTACAAGCTGTTCGAGCAGCAGACGCCCCTGCGCTGGCCCCCCGCAACCCCAATGGATTGACTGCTGCCGAAGCCTGTCGTTTGGTGCGTTACATGAGCATGAGCGACCAGCTTTCTGCGCTGTGTTTGTACGATTGGAAACCTGCTTATGCCGATTATGGACAAACGGCTCTACTGACGGCTCAATTGATTTGGTTTGCGGTAGAAGGGTTTTACGCACGAGTGTATGAATGGCCAGTACAACGCAAGCAGTTGCAGTCTTATGTTGTTGATAGCAAGCTTTTGGATGCGGCAGTTACTTTTTATAAAAGTCAAAAAAGTGATCGCTGGTGGGTCGCTATCCCAGCAAATTTTGCCCCTGAGCAACCCCTAGTGGCTTGTTCTTACGCGGATTATCGGTTGGCTTGTGAGGGCGAGTTACCCGAACGCTTATTGCAGGCTATTGCGCGTTTGCAGTAGTCGTACAACCGCCATCTATGGCACGATTTCGAGCAAGCGTTCGACTTCTATTTCTTCGTATTGATCTTGGATGGTTACAGTCAAGCGCACGCGTTGTTGAGCACGCACGCGTTTTAGGGCTTTGAGCATTTCACGGCTCAATTGTCCCCCTCTAGTTTCCAAATTAATTTCTCTACTAGGCGTTTCTATTTGTAGAGCGATGTGTTTGGAGTCATAGGTAGTGCCATAGGCATCGCGTACGGTCAGATGGCGACGCAGGAGGCTTTTGAGGGTATTGCGGTCGATTTTATCGGTATAAACGGCTCCCCATTCTACGCGGTAATTGGCCGCAGGACGAGCACTTTGTTTTTGCGAAAAGCGAATGGGCAGTACCATTTTGGTAGGGATTGCCTCTCCATTGCGGTAAGCGGGTGTAAAATCGGGCATCATCCGCACTACGCGCAAAGCTTCTTGCCCACAACCTGCTCCTATATTGCGCAGCAGTTCCAATTCGGTAATGTTTCCCGTCTCTGAAACCGAAAAACGCACCACTACCATACCTTCTACCCCACGCATACGTGCGCTGTCTGGATAAGTCAAATGTTCGCGTACAAATTGTTGTATCTTGGGCGCCGAACAAGCTTGGCGCTGCGAAGCGCTAATTAGAGGATCGGCACATCCTTGAAAGAGCGGCGGAATATCTATTGGCTGAAGGGCTAAACTATCCTGCGCTTGGGCAGCGTAAGACAGCCCCCAAATTAATAAGCAGAGGCAACAGCAACGTAACAATAAAAACATAACGTAGAGGTATAAACAGGCCGTACAACAGCAACTTATAAAAAAAGAGAAAATTACGTTGTTGCTTAATTTTCTCTTTCTCTGGTTCGCTGTTGTAACACAGCCTTAATATAAAACAATGCTTTATTTAGCAATGAATTTCACCACCAACTCCCACTCCATATCCGTTGCAGCACCGTCTACGACAGCAGGCAACCAAGCAGGCATTAGATTAACGATGCGCAAAACTTCCGCGTCACAGTCAGGATTTAGGCTTTCTACGATAGCAGCTTCTGTAATTTCACCAGAAGCCTTAACCATAAAGGAGGCGACGACTTCTCCACCAGGATTGCCATCAGGGTGTTTCAGGTTACTAAATACAAACTGCATCATCTTCATATCGGCACAATCCACATCGGCGGGATCGTCGCACCCTGGAAATCTAGGTTCGTTTTCTTGGGCCCAACTCGCTTGAGCCGTCAAAAATAGGACGCTAAATAGAAGATACGTGCATAGTTTTTTCATGAGAATATTTTTTTGGAACATTGAACCTTGTTAGTGGATAAAATTAGTAACAACGTTCATTGGAGATGTTCTATTTAATGATCATTTAAATGAAAGGTCAACTCGTTGGGGCGACATTAACACTTTTAAAACACCTTCAATAAAAAAACCGTACCACAAACGATTTTCTTGGGGAACAAATTTAATTTATTTTTCTCAATACTTAGAATTTTTCCCTGCTTAACCTAAACTTTTAGTTCAAATCAAGCTTTTTTTAGTGCTCTTGCTGCATTCTAAGCTTGTATTCAGATAACTAGAATATCCTTATAGGGGCTGTTTATACCTATAAAGTTGTTTAAGGGATACAGTTGCTCCATTTTATTGTTAACATTTGTAAGCTGCATCTATAAGAACGCTGCAAGATTGTTTTTTAGTATAAAGCATGGGTAGTTCTTTTAAACAATAGGATTTTATTAACAAAATAAAGCGCAGGCTTAGAAGATGGTTTTAGTGCGGCACCACCAACCGTAGACTTGTTCTACTTCGTGCGGTAGTCGTAGCGCTACCTTCATAATCCCCTCCGCTATTACGCGTATTTTTATTAGAATGGTTTTATAAAACCCCACCAACAACGTCCTACTGTCCCGTTTGATAAAATGCTATTGGCAGGGTATGAATCATTCTAATCGTTTTTCTTGCTGCCGTTTTAGACGGCGGGCTTTGCATTGGGCGTGGTCCCAAAGCGTGTAGCCCAAGTAGGTGGTGATGCCTGTGTGCTTGTAGATGATGGGGTCGAATGTTCTAAAGGTTGTCAACCCCCAATGTCCACGCACCCCTAAGCGGATGTTTTTCCACTCGGCTTCTACGGCCGCTATGGCGTTGATGTTGCCCCAGCGTGCTCCTCTACCTGTTCGAATAGTCGCTGAGCCATGCTGAAACCCAATTTCCACGCCTCCTTCGACAATTAAGTTCCAGTCTTTACCCCATTCAAGATGATAGCCTGCTAGTACAGGAATTGTCCAATAGGCGGTTACCCACGGATATTCAGGAAACCCAGGTAGTCCTCCCGCTCCCATAGCCATTGCGGCAAAACCAGTCGATAGACGTAGCTTTTTGTAGTCGTATTCGTATTCTGCACTGGCGTACCAAGTATGCCAAAAATCAAACTTAGTAAAAGAGTCGCCTGCTACAGGACCAAGACTAAGACTTTGCTTATCATATATTGCTCGGATTTTGGAAGCTGTCCAACCTATTTGTAGGCTTATGCGGCTCTGTGCAGCAGACGTCGCCCACAGCAATAACAAAACTCCTATTCCTAGTATTTTCATTGGAATGGTTTTGCAAAACCCCACCAACAACTTTCTACTGTCCCGTTTGATAAAAAGTCGTTGGCAAGGCGTGGATTATTCTAATTGTTTTTCTTGCTGCCGTTTTAGAAGGCGGGCTTTGCATTGAGCGTGATCCCAAAGCGTGTAGCCCAAGTAGGTGGTGATGCCTGTGTGCTTGTAGATGATGGGAGGCAGTTTACGAAAATTAGTTAACCCCCAATGCAATCGTGTTCCTAACCGCCAGCGTTGCCATTCTAACTCTACTCCTAATATCCCATTGATAGTTCCCCAATAGTTCCCGCTGCCTATTAAACCACTACTCCCCTGTTGAAAACCAATATCAACACCACCTTCTATTATGAAAGCTAACTGCTTAGACAATGCTGTCCGATAACCTCCTACAATAGGAATGACCCAGTAGTGCGTCGGCCAAGAGGTTTCTCCAAAGAAAGGCATTCTATTAGAGCCAAACGTCATAACGGAAACTCCTGTAGACAGACGCAACTTCTTGTAGTCGTATTCATATTCTAAGCCCCCATAAGGAGCATGAAGGGCAGGCATGTCTGCCGCTTCGTAGAACACAGGGCCTTTTACAATATTTCTGTCGTAGATGGTTTGAAGCTTAGACACCGTCCAACCCAGTTGTAGGCTCATGCGGCTTTGGGCAGCTATGTTATAAAAACATAGAATAAAGCTCAAAAAAAATAATAATTTCATTTCTATTGGTTATACAGATCATCGAATACAGTATCATCTCCATTGTAACAATTTTCCCAAATAGCCTTTATACGTATACTAGATATTTGGTCATTCATGTGACCACAGAAAAATCCTCTTACCCAGTTTTGATCTCTCATATCGAAGCAGGGCCCTGGATAAGCATTCAAATTATTCTTTCTAGTTATCTGTACAGCAAAACCACATCCATAGACACCATAATGACTATCTTTGTAGTAGCCTTCTGCTATAGCATCAGCACCTTGAATATAACTCAAACATTTAGATGAAATACAATCATTCCAATTGCTCCCAACAGGCTTGTACTCCAGCGTCAAATCTGGATTAGCAGCCATTGTGAAACAATCAAAAGCGCCATAATTCCAAATCACGGTATTGTTCCCCTGCTCGACGTGCAAAACGGAGCCCCCCGTATTGGAGTGTTCCCAGACGGATAAGACGGGTATACTGGTCAAGGTTTTAGGGCGCTTAAAGCCATCGGTGACCATACCTAAAAAGGCTTCTACATCATTGGGAAAAGGCGCATTGATGTGCAGTTCTTCATAAATGGCGGCAATGCCTTGCTGGGCGGCGTTGACCACCGCTGTATTTTTAAAATCCAAAGGCGCTCCAAACTGGGTGGTTAGAGCGGTTCTCAACTCGTCTATGCGCAAAGAGACTTTGAATTTACGCCCAATGAATGGATTGGCGTCGTTTTGTTCCATGTAGTCGTAGCCTTCAAATTCGCTGTCGAATAAATAGTAGTGGTTGGAAGGTTGGTCGCTGAAGGTGAAGGTAACTAGGGGGCGGTCATTCGTGGCAGCCTGTAAGGCTTGGTAGGTGGCGTCTTCTATTACTTGCACTTCCCCCTCTTCTTCTGACAGGTAGAGCGGGTAGGCCGTTTCTTTGTAATAATACACTAAATCCGCTTGGGCAGATTTTTGAGTCGTTGTAGGTGCTAGCTCTTGGTGCTTGGTGCAGGCCATTGCCAATAGGCAGAACAGTCCTGCTGCTAATAAGTGGTTGCTCATTAGTAATAAATTTAGGAAATCTTTAAAAGCGGGACACTCTCAAATTTATATCAAAAAAACCATAAGGACAATCTAGGAAATCGCCTGGCCTTTGTTTTAATATATTTTTAACTAAATTTACACTTTATTACCCCTCAATTATTTTACAACCTCAACTCCCTAACAAACTACTTATTAAGAGGTTACTATTCCATTAATTCTCACAGAATAACAAATTCATTCTAACGTACTCTTGTATACCCTTATTTTGATTTAAAATTTACTACTTTTTGATTTTTATTTACGCTTTTACGCTCACTCCGCCCCCCTAGTGGTTTTACCTATACAAAAAATCCCGAATACCGCTAGGGCATTCAGGATTTCATACAAGCGCATTTGCGCGAGGCCATACAGTACTTACGCTTTTACGGTTTCTAATAGGATAGAAACTTTATTGTTTAGGACTTCCAAAAAACCGCCTGTTGTTTCGAAGCTCAACCGCTCGTTATTGATGGTGGTTACATCCACTACACCTTCTTTTAAAGAGGCTACAAGGGGTGCGTGGTTTTCTAGGATTTCCAATTTTCCAGTTTCGCCTGGGGTATTTACGGCGGTTACTTGGCCGTTGTAAACCGTTTTTCCAGGGGTCAAAATAATTAATTCCATATGATTAATGATAGGAAAGCGCCAACCAATACAACGATGTTCTGTTACCGCTTCGCGCTTTGTTAATGGATGAATAGATTAGGCTTCTACCTCTGCCAACATTTTTTCTCCTTTGGCAATGGCATCTTCAATGCTTCCTACCAAGTTGAAAGCGGCTTCTGGATATTTATCCACTTCACCATCCATAATCATGTTAAATCCTTTGATGGTTTCCTCGATGCCTACCAATACGCCTTGCAAGCCTGTAAACTGTTCGGCTACGTGGAATGGTTGAGAAAGGAAACGTTGTACACGACGTGCGCGGTGTACGATCAATTTATCTTCTTCTGACAACTCTTCCATCCCTAAGATGGCAATGATGTCTTGCAATTCTTTGTAGCGCTGTAGCATAAAGATAACGTTTTGGGCACAATCGTAATGCTTGTCGCCAACGACGTCTCTTGTCAATACTTTTGAAGTAGAATCCAATGGATCTACAGCTGGGTAAATTCCCAAAGAAGCTAATTTACGATTCAATACCGTAGTAGCATCCAAGTGGGCAAATGTAGTTGCAGGTGCTGGGTCTGTCAAGTCATCCGCAGGTACGTATACCGCTTGTACAGAAGTAATAGAACCCCGCTTCGTTGAAGTAATGCGCTCTTGCATCATTCCCATCTCCGTAGCCAATGTAGGCTGGTAACCTACCGCTGAAGGCATACGCCCCAACAAGGCCGACACTTCTGCTCCTGCTTGTGTAAAACGGAAGATGTTGTCGATAAAGAACAAAATATCACGTCCTTGTGCTTCGCTTGGATCGCCATCGCGGAAATGCTCTGCAATAGTCAAACCAGACAAGGCTACCCGCGCACGTGCGCCAGGAGGCTCGTTCATTTGACCAAACACCAATGTAGCTTTAGATTCTTCTAGGGCTTTCATGTCTACTTTAGACAAATCCCATCCACCTGATTCCATAGAGTGTTTGAACTCCTCGCCGTAGTTGATTACGTCAGACTCCAAGAACTCCCGCAACAAATCGTTCCCTTCACGCGTACGCTCTCCTACTCCAGCAAATACAGAAATACCTTCGTAAGCTTTGGCAATGTTGTTGATCAATTCTTGAATCAATACGGTTTTTCCTACACCCGCACCACCAAACAAACCAATTTTTCCACCTTTCAAATAAGGAGCAATCAAATCGATTACTTTGATTCCTGTGAATAGGATTTCTGAACTAGTTGCCAAGTCTTCGAATTTTGGCGGCTTGCGGTGGATAGAACTTTTCTGGGCTTGAGTGGCCGTGATTGGTCCAATTCCGTCGATGGTTTCTCCCACTACGTTCAACAAACGGCCTTTGATCGCGTTAGTAGTAGGCATTTGGATAGGATGTCCAGTATCTACACAGATGGTTCCTCTTGTCAGACCTTCTGTTCCATCCATAGCGATGGTACGGACACTGTCTTCTCCCAAGTGCTTTTGACACTCTAAAACCAATATTTCGCCGTTGGGTCTAGTAACCGTTAACGCGTTTAGAATTTCTGGCAATTTTGCGCCTTCTTCTGAAGAAAAGCTAACGTCGACGACCGGGCCAATGATCTGCTTGATGCGTCCAATATTTTGTGACATAAGTTACGGACTTTATACTACGTGTATTAACGATTACCACGAATCCATTTGGTCGATGTACGACTCGGTTCGGAATACTCGTTGTTCGATGAATAATCTATTTCTAATTTGCGGCAAAGATAAAGCTTTATGTGGTGAAATAAAAGAACTTCTAACAATAAAGTTGGTTTAATTTTACATTATCCTGTTTCAACAGCTGCTTTGTTTACCTGATCCTACTCCTAAACCCTTCTAAAAATCGTTAAATGCCTTATTATAAACCCTATTCTGCCTTTAAACTGCTATCTTTGTACACTCTTTTTTATAGAAAAAGAGCTTTATTGTTATTGAATCATATTTGTAGGATGAATTGGCCGCAGATAATTTTTGTAGTACTTTTTTGGGGATCAATAGGGCCACTTCAAGCGCAAGTCCCTCAGGTTTATATTGATGCCATCGAACTAGAGGGTCTAAAACAAACCCAAGCTTCTTTGGTGTACAACGAGTTGGATATTCAGGTTGGGGATTCGATGACACTTGAGGCTCTCATGCCCGCTTTAGAGCGCAACAAGCGCTATTTGATCAATACCTTACTATTTAGAAGTGTAAAGATAAACGTTGCAGCATGGGAGGGGGAATTGGTACGCTTGCGTATTACGGTGCAAGAAAATTGGTATATTTTTCCGCTTCCCATTATAGAATTGGCGGATCGTAACTTTAACGTGTGGTGGACGCGGCATGAGAGTTCTCTTCGGCGTACCAATATTGGGATGTGGTTGGTTTGGCGCAACTTGTCGGGTTATAATGATTTGCTGGTAACAACCGTACAATTTGGCTACAACCGCAAATTTGAACTGGATTACATCTTGCCGCCGATGGGACGAACGCGCAAGTTTGGGTTCAACATCAATGCGCTGTATTTGGATACCAAAGAGATCGCTTACCAAACGGTTGATAATAAGCTGTTGTTTTACAACAATTATAGCAGCAGCGAGCGGCAATACCAGCGCATTCGGGGGCAGATAGCAGGCGTCTATCGTCCTACTTTGTTGCAGCTGCACCGTTTGCAGTTGACGTTTTTGCATTTGCGGATCAATTCGGAAGCATTGGCGCTCAATCCCTATTTTTTTCGGGAGGGTCAACAATTGCAGCGCAGTTTCGGGATAAGCTATAGCTATAGCTTAGATCGGCGCGATATTCAGGCATACCCGCTTAATGGGTATTTTTTGGGTGGTAGTATTGGCAAGGAAGGTTTTGGAATTTTTAAAGAGGTGAACTTCTGGGAGTTGTGGGGGCACGTTGAGTATTACAAACAATTGGATGAGCGTTTGAGCCTCGGCATACGGGCTAAGGGACAGTGGCGATTGGGCGAACAACCGAGTTACAACAACAATAGAGCGTTGGGTTTCTATGAGAATTATGTGCGCGGCTATGAATATTACGTTATTGATGGACAGGCTTTTGTCTTGTTACAGGGCGACATTAATTTCAAGCTGTTGGATGTTCAGATTCCTCTGTTTAAGAAAATGCGGTCGGGCTATTTAAACAATCTTCCACTTCGGGTACATCTTCGATACCTCTTGGATTACGGGCATGTCTGGGATGCGTATTACAGCAGCAACAATCCACTGAACAACACGGATTTAATTGGGACGGGTTTTGGACTGGACTTCGTTTTCTATGCCTACAATATTATTGTGCAATTCGAATACACTTTTAATAAAAGCGGCGAAAAAGGTTTATATTTACGCTATAAGTTTAATTTTTGACAGAACGCTGTTATCTAATTTTTTCGCCTCCAACCCTTTGTAGCTATTTTGAACATCGCCATTTACAGCCGCTTTCTAAAAGAAGAACAAGTTGCTTTTGTGCAACAATTGTTTGATGCACTAGCAAAGCGCCCAGTTAATTTATTCCTATTTCAGGAGTACTATCAAAGTTTCAATAAGCGAATTTCTTTGGGACAGCTACCGCAGACCTTCAATAGCCACGAAGAGTTTAAGCGGCAAGGTATAGACGTGGTCATTAGTTTGGGTGGGGATGGCACCATCTTGGATGTAGTGACGATTGTACGCGATACGGGGGTTCCTATCATGGGCATTAATCTGGGGCGTTTGGGTTTTCTGGCGATGATTGAAAAAAACCGCTTAGAACAGGCGCTTGACATGCTCTATCACAAAAGTTATGCGCTCGACCAGCGTTCTGTGATTTACTTAGAGTCGTCCCCGAGTCTTTTTGGGGAGAAGAATTTTGCTTTGAATGATTTTACCATTCTCAAACGAGATACCTCTTCGATGGTTATTATTCACACGTATGTGAATGGCGAATTTTTGAACTCTTATTGGGCAGATGGGATCATTGTGGCTACTCCAACGGGTTCTACAGGCTACTCTCTGAGTTGCGGAGGGCCTATTATTTTTCCAAAGTCAGGGAATTTTATCATCACTCCTGTAGCGCCTCATAATTTAAACGTGCGCCCTATTGTTTTGTCCGACAATGCCGTTATTTCTTTTGAGGTAGAGGGACGCGCTAAAAATTTCTTGTGTACCTTAGATTCACGTTATGAAACCATTGATACCAATTTTCAGTTAGCGGTGCGCAAGGCAGATTTTGAAATTAATTTGATTCGTTTTACCGACCGTAATTTTTTATACATGATTCGCGAAAAGCTCAAATGGGGTATTGATTCTAGAAATTATTAACCGCTCCGCATTTCTGCTAAACAATATTCTTCGCTCATTTTTCGTTTTTTCTAGTAATTCTCCTTCTACCCTTAACCATCAAAACAAACTCTATAGCAGCAAATCTCTACTTTTACAAAGAAGTTATTCCTACAGCTTCTAAGCTAATCACACTAGAACAATTGCTAATCACCCTTTTATAGAGGCAAATAGCCTTTTCATGCGATTGTTCTAACTAAATTAAATGACAAGTGAGACAACTACTATTTATAAGTTGTGCCTTGCTCCTAGCGGGCGGTATTCAGGCACAGTATTGGGAAGTAAGTGGTGCCGCAGGGGCTTCGGTCTACCACGGCGATTTGGCCCCTGATTTTTCGATGCAGCGCCCTGGCGTAGCCGCCAATATTATGTTGCACCGCAACGTAGATCCGCGTGTATCTATTCGGATGGGTATGAGCTTTGGCACGATCAGCGCTTCGGACGAGTTTTCTAAAAATGATTTCAACCGCGCTCGCAACCTAAATTTTCAATCCAACATCTTTGAAGGCTCACTTGGTATAGAATTTAATTTTTTACCTTTCCACCACCATTCTCTAAAAGGGCGCAACGTAAAACAAGCCACGCCTTACCTGTTGGCGGGTTTTGGCATCTTTCGCCACGACCCCAAAGCCAAGATCAACAACGGTACTTACTCTTTGCAACCCTTGGGCACCGAAGGACAGGTACGCGGGGAAGAATATTCTCTTATGCAACCCGCCTTTATTTTAGGTGCTGGGTTTAAAGTAGATATTAATTCCCAGTGGGGATTGGTGATTGAGGGCGCTACACGGCTCTTGTTTTTTGATCATCTGGACGATGTCAGCGGCAACTATGCCGACCCTAGAGTCATCGCTAGCAACCGCGGTTCTTTGGGCCCAACCGCCATTGCGCTGGCCGACCGTTCTGGAGAAATTGGTGAACCTATTGGTTTTCCCAATCGACAACGCGGTGATGCAACGACCAACGATGGTTATACCATGTTTAGCATTGGGATCTTGTATACCATTCGCCAGCAAGTCTGTCCTGCTTGGTAAACATCAATTGCGGTAGTTTAAGTCGTCCTTTCTAGTTAAGATTTGTGCTTTAAACGGTATATTGTGCTTTTTCTGCTCTATATAGAGCAGGGCAACCTTCTCATACCTAGAAGCTACACAACACCTATGCGCCAACTTTTCCTTGTTTTAATAATTTTTATACTAAGTCTATTGGGCTTAGTAGCGTTGTTTAATACGCTTACCAACAGCTCTAAGCAGAGCAATATTGTCCTGGCAACCGACTGGCCCGATTACCCCACTGCAGAAGAACATCTGGTAGAGGCCTTACGATGGCGCAGCAGTGCAGATAGTATTGGGCGCCTTGAATTGGTTGACTTTTATACTTGGATTCGCCAACGTTATCCCCTCTTATTTGACAATCCCAATCTGGAATGGAAAGAGTTTGGAACGGACAACTGGGTGGCCAAATGGATTGGCCGCAAGGCAGACTTGGCGCCGATTGTCTGGATGGCAAGTCCAGAAATCCCCCTACCCAAAACAGCAGCCCTAGCAACTGCCTCTTCTAAGCTGCCCAGCCAGCTCGACGCAACGTCCATCCGAGGACGTGGCAGCCGTGGCAGCAAAGTAGCCATGATGGCCATGTTAGAAGTTCTACACCAATTGTTGAGCGAAGAGCGGTTGCCCGATCGTACCATTTATTTTGCATTTCCTTTTCCCGCACAGGTGGGAGAAGCGCGCATTCTTACAGCCTTAGCCCAAGCGGGTACACCTGCAGCCTATGTTTTGCAGACGGGCAGCGGCATTGCTGAAAATTTATTGTGGGACTTGGAGGCTCCTGTGGCCTTGTTGGGCGTAGGGCAATTGGCGCAAGCCCAAATCACCTTAAAGAGAATGGCGCCTACAGTAGCTTGGGACGTACTGGCTCAACGCTTGGCCAAAAATCTACCCGCTGCGGATTTGAAACACCCTGTTGCCAAACAGCTTCTACACCAGTTGAGTCCTGAATTACCCTTTGGACAGCGCTTTGTTTTTTCTAATACTTGGTTGTTAAATTGGAAGCAGCGTCGTTATTTTGCGCCTGCAAGTTTTTCTAACAGTTTGGTGGGTTTGCAAACGCATTTAGTGCCTACGACGGTACATTCAGACACCGCGCAATTGCACCTTACAGCTCCACAACTGCCCGCCGCTCTACTGGTAGCGGTACAAGCATTGTTGAAGATGGA
>CAYUZF010000004.1:66145-66302 GCA_964449615.1 uncultured Aureispira sp. | reverse complement strand
CCGCACTAAAAATCCTCTGTAAAAATACCCGCTTTCTTTTGTTACAATGTATTTAATCCACCACAGAAATCTTCAACATATTGGTTTTTTTACGGTCGTGCAAAGGCATAGACCCTGTATTGATGACAATGTCCCCCCCTTTGAGGTGCCCTGTTTG
>CAYUZF010000004.1:51299-66080 GCA_964449615.1 uncultured Aureispira sp. | reverse complement strand
ATGTGCTGGCGGGGGCGGTAACTCGACACCATAAAAGCCGTATACCCCGATTTGGTCATTCCAATAATACAGTGGGCATCAACTTGCCGCGCAATTCTACAAGCATTGTAACAAATGGCATCCGACAAAAAGGAATCCGAATCTTCCGAAGGCGTTAACGGACGGTAGTAAACGCGGTCCATTTTTTCCGCTTCTGCAATAATATCATTCATCGCGCGAACAACCTTGATCGGATGCAAGCCCATCGCTGTTTCACCGCTGAGCATCACTACATCAGCCCCATCCAGAACGGCATTGGCAACGTCGATGATCTCGGCGCGGGTAGGCGTAGGGTTTTTGATCATGCTGTCCATCATTTGGGTAGCTACAATGACGGGTTTTGCTTTTTTAATGCACTTGTCTACGATCATTTTTTGCAACATAGGCAAGCGCTGCATGGGTACCTCTACCCCCAAATCTCCCCGTGCCACCATTACCCCATCCGTCGCTTCGATGATGCTGTCGATGTTGTCAATCGCTTCTGGTTTTTCTATTTTGGCAATAATTTTAGCGCGTGCGCCTTTGGCTTTTATTTTCTTACGCAATTCGTAAATGTCTTTTGCCGTACGCACAAAAGACAGGGCAATCCAATTGAATTCGTGCTGCAAAATAAACTCCAAATCCTCTAAATCTTTCTCCGTCATAGAAGGTAGGCTGATCTTCGTTTGGGGTAAATTTACACCTTTGCGAGAAGCCAAATATTCGCCGTACAACACTTCTAGTTTTACTTCGTCTACGCCATTGGTAGAGCGCACCAATAACTGCACATTACCGTCGTCAATCAAGACCTTTTCGCCTACTTTTACATCTTTGGCAAACTGCTCGTAGCTCATATACACCTTTTCCGCAGTCCCTACACATGGTTCGTTGACAAAGGTGAGAATATCGCCTTTTTTCAGAGGAATTTTATCATTCTCCATTTTTCCAACACGCAATTTAGGCCCTTGCAAGTCGGCCAATACGGCAATATTAGTTTTGTACTTTTTATTGATGTGCTGAATGTATTCAAAAACTTGTAGGTGGTCTTCGTGGCTTCCGTGTGAAAAGTTGAGTCGAAACGCATCTACGCCTGCTTTGACCAAGCCCAACAAGGTGCTGTAGTTGTTGGAGGCAGGGCCTATAGTGGCTAAGATTTTAGTTTTTTGAAAGTTGCTGATTTCCATAATAAATTGGCGTGTTAATAGAATAGGGTGTACAGACCACCGCGTAAAGGGCAGGCCGCTAGTGGACATTTAGAACAGTTACCAATAAGAACTTTTAGCGGCTTTCTTGACCGTTCCTTTATCTAAACTTCTTATACTGTGCTTATGTTGGATAAAATAAGCATTCTTTGAGCAAAGCGCTTAACTTTCGACATTATTTTTTCAACTCCTTTTTCTTTACTTTTAATCTTTATCATGAATAACAAACGCGTATTGGTAACAGGAGGAACTGGTTTTGTTGGTGCCTATTTGTTGCGCTATCTTCTTCGGGCGGGTTATGCGGTACGGGCGACTAAGCGCAGCAGCAGCCCCATGCATTTGGTTGCCGATATTGAAGACCAACTGGAATGGGTAGAAGGCGACATTTTGAACCCAGCTTTTGTAGAAACAGCCCTACAGGATATGCAGCAAGTGTACCACGCTGCTGCTATGATTTCCTTTGATCCCAAGCAAGTAGCACAGATGATGAAGGTCAACGTGGAAGGCACGGCCAACGTGGTCAACGCTGCCCTGTACGAAGGAATAGAAAAATTGGTGTACGTCAGTTCTATCGCTGCATTGGGTCGCAAAGAGTTTCAGCCACACATCGACGAGCGCATTCAATGGGAAAACTCTAAAGAGAATTCCAACTACGCCATCAGTAAGTTTAGAGCAGAATGCGAAGTCTGGCGCGCCCGCGAAGAAGGCTTAAACATTGCCATCATCAACCCCTCCACGGTGGTCGGGGCGGGCTATTGGAAAGAGGGTTCCTGCCGTTTGGTACAAGAAGCCGCGCGGGGACTGCGCTACTATCCTACGGGCAGTACGGGGTTTGTAGATGTGCGCGATGTAGCACGCGCAGCCATTGCCCTAATGGAAAGCGACATCGAAGGCGAGCGCTATATTGTTAACGGCGACAACCGTTCTTATAAAAATTTCTTCTCTACACTTAGCAAGGCTTTGGGCAAAACAGCCCCGCAATGGGCTGCCCAACAATGGATGATGGGCACCTTCTCGCGCCTAGATTGGCTCCGCTCCAAATTAACCAACAGCACGCCCCTGCTCACCCGCGAAATTCTCAACAACGTACAGTCAACATATTATTACAACAATGAAAAAATCATCGCAGACTTGCAGTTTAAATTTACGCCTTTGGACAGTTGCTTGCGCGAAACAGCAGCAGTGTACTTGGAGAGCCAAGAAAAGCATCCCAGTTACGGGGTATTAGAGTTAGTGTAGGGAAACCATTTTTTTTCACAGAAATTGGTTTTTCCCCGATGAAATTTATACAACTAGTTTTTTCTCTTTTTTAGTCGAAAAAATGGATGTTAACTTAGCAAATAACAGCTGTATTTTAATAAACTATTTGCCTTATGATAAAAGAAATCAGAATCAAGAATTTTAAGTCCGTTCAAAAACTTAAGTTAGAGTTGGGACGTGTTAATGTATTTATTGGTGCAAATGGCTGTGGAAAGAGCAATATTTTGGAGGCGGTAACTTTTGGGGCGGCAGCATTGGCGGATAAATAAATTTTAGACAATGGTTACATTTGGATTGATTAGTGAAGGTATAACCGATCAAATTGTGTTAGAGAATATACTAGGAGGCTTTTTTAATACAGCAGACATTTTAGTCAAAGCGTTACAACCTCTTAGAGACAAAACAGATGAGAACAGAATGCAGGAGACAGGCAACTGGCACAAAGTGCTAACTTATTGTCAATCTGAAGCGTTTCGAGAAGCTCTTACTACCAATGGAGCAGATTATTACATTATCATTCAATTAGATACCGATGGATTTTGGGGAGATAGTGTGGGGGAAGAATTTCAAGTATCAACTAGAACTGAAAATGGTGAGGTAAGCTCAGAATAGTTACTACAAAATGTTATTGATAAACTAATAGAGCGTATTGTACAAGATACTTATGAGCAGTATTAGGAACAAATAATTTTTGCTATCTCTGTCAATTCTTTAGAATGCTGGCTGTTACCCTTACACGTTACTACTAAACAAAGTAAGAAGGATAAAAACTGTTTAAAAACGCTCAACCAAGGACTCCGCAACAAAGAGGGTTTTACCATTGGTACCAAAGATCCTAAATATTACAGGATTTGTTCTAAAAGTTATCGAAAAAGAAAAACCTTACTAAAAAGCTGCACACACAACCACAGTTTCCAATACTTCATTACTGAATTAGATCGCCGTAATATTGTGTTTGAGGAAGAAGAAGACTGGTAAACCCATTTATTTCAACTTTTGTCCAAAATCCGTCAAAACTATTTCTACTTATTATACTTTCAAAATCTTTTGAAAACAGCCAGCGAAAGCGTATCTTTGAAATATGGAACTAGACGAAGCAAAACAGGAATTTATACAAGCTTGGGGTACTTTGGGCTCCAACTGGGGAATTAATAGAACAATGGCACAGGTGCATGCCTTGTTGCTCATTAGTCCTGAAGCCTTGTGCGCGGATGATATTATGGAGAAACTCAAAATCTCCAGAGGCAATGCCAATATGAATATTCGGGCGTTGATCGACTGGGGGTTGGTTTTTAAACAACTCAAACCTGGTGAGCGACGCGAATACTTTGTAAGTGAACGCGATATGTGGAAAGTAGTGCGCCAAATCACTATACACCGCAAGAAAAAAGAGCTGGAACCCGTTCTAAAAATTTTAGAAAATGTGAGTGACGTGGAGGGAGAAAGCCAAGAAAAAGAGGCTTTTTTAGATGTTATCAAGGACATTCAATTGTTTGCCACCAAGGCTGACCGTACGCTAGACAAATTGGTAGAATCCGATGCTAATTGGCTGATGAAGACATTTATGAAAATGCTTTAAGCAAAAATACTTTGCAGGATCAGGATGGAGTTGAGGGTTCCAAAATTATCCAAATGGTATTGATAATACCGCAACAAGTCGTTGAGCAAGGCGCGACGGTCTTCGTTGGACAGTTCTAGCTCGGCACTGTCGGTAGCGTCTAACTCCAACAAGGCGGCCAATAAATGCGTGTTGTGTGTAGAAAAATAATAGTGGTGTCCGCTCGGTGCTTCTCCTAATATCCGCCCAATAGAATAATCAAACACACTTTCTTCCGTCAGCACTTCAATGCTTGGGGTCAAGCCCAAATAAGAAGCGTAATGCGCCAAGAACCAAACGGGATAATTGACTACCCGCGCCTGCATCTGATCGAGTTGACAATAACACTGCTTCAAAAATTCAAATAAAATAGGCTGCGGCTCTGGCTCCCGCAACGTTTTTTGCACCACCTCCGTCATAAACAAACCAATCGCCCCTCGTGGCACTTCAAAAGGAATGCGCTGGTACATGTAACTCGCCTTGATTTCCTTGATGCGGTTCACATCTTTATCGTCGTTGTGATACACCACCAATTCTACCAAAGCCATCGGTTGCAACAACCCAGGTGCTACTCGGCTGTTTTTTTTGCGCACACCGTTGATAATGTAGGTGCGCAATCCCAATTCATCGGTATAGGCATCGCATATTATACTCGTTTCGGAGTATTTAATGGCCTTAACTATGATTCCTTCTATTTTTTTAAGCATGGTTTGCTTTAAGTTATCTGCTATACACTTTCCCGCTAACAATTCATCTCCTTGCAAGGGTCATGTCCCCAATTTTTCAAGCTGTAGCGCCAATCCGATTCTTTAATACCTGAACTGGGTTGCTGGGCTTTGTGCCGTTTGATGTACCCCACTACTTTGTTCATGTGTTCGTAGTCAGACTCGGTAAGGTCGGCCTTCTTTTTTCGCTTTATTTTGATAATTTTCTTGCCGCTTTTATGACCGATGGCCTCGCCATCCCCACTGTCTTGACCGACACTTTTTGATTTGTCCGTATCCAACCAATCTTCTATCTCGCTGGGTGTCAAATTGACCAAGTTGTAAAATTCGTCGTAGATTTCTTCCTTTGATTTTGCCATGTCGTAAGTGTTCTTGTATTAATAATTTACTACCTAAAACAACGACAGAACAAGAAAATAGTTGCCTACACACTGCTGTACCTTGAGCGTACGCCGAAAGGTACAGCAGTGCAAAACCGAAAATTATACGCTCCCCTAAAACACATGGCTGTATTTCAAAGAGAAACTTCTAGGCGCGCCCATCTGGGCAGGACGAACGGCATACTCCTCATTCAAAACGTTCTGAACCACTAAATTCAAGCGCTGTTTGCTGTTGAAGGCATAGCCCAACCGCCAGTCCCACACCCAATACCCCTGGTTGTGGATGCTTCTAAACTTATCCACCCCCGCACTGATTAGGTCAAACTCAAACAGCAAATCAATATGGTGCATGTAACTGTTGTAATTAATAGCCGTCCCTAAAGTAATTCCCTTCCATTCCGTTTCTGCATCAAACCGCAGGGTATGCAAGCGGCGGTATTTTAAAATATCTGGGTACTGTTCGCGTTCGATGCGCTTGGTAAAGGTACTAAACGCAGCAGCAGCAAAAGCACCATAATTGCGCAAACGACTGGTATCCGAACTCAAATCGCCTGGAAAGCTGTAAGTATAACCGCCCCACAAGCGCAGAGGCACCTTGCCGATACGCACCTCGCCCTGTGTAGAAATTTCCCAACCACCAATCCGCGCTTTGCTCACATTGATAAAACTAAACCCTGGTCCCTGCGGAAAACTCCCCAATGCAAATTCAACCATGTTGTCATACTCCATTAAGAAAAACGCAACGTCCAAATAAAGCTTGAACCGCTTGCCGCCAAACAAACGCCGATAAGCCAACTCCGCACTCCAACCCGTCTCTGCTTGCAAATCTGGATTGGGATAAATTCCCACAAACGTTCCAGGAATACGCTCGTTGAAATAACGCTCTCCCATAGAAGGCAGACGAAAACCCTGTCCATAAGAAGCACGGATAAAATCATTGGGGCTGGCCTCAAAATTAAGTCCTGCGCGGAAGATGGGCAAGGTGCTCACCACACTGGTATCAAATACAAACCCCTCCCAACGCAGCCCAACCGTAGCACTGAGCCGTTCAAAAAATTTCTTGTCCAATTGGGCATACACCGCGCCTGAACCTGCCGTAAACAGCTCCCGTTCTGAATTGTCGGCGTCCAAATCGGCAAATAAAATACTATTGACGTGAAAATACTGCCCCATCGCTCCTGCCGTCAACAACCAATCTTTGGGAAACGTACGCTGAAATTGATATTCCAAACTTCCAATATCCGCGTCCGAATCTTCTTCTTTTTGCACCTTAGAAATTCTAAACCAACGACCGCGAACATCGTGCTTGTTTTCTGCTCGGTCAAACAGCGTTACATAAGGATCTAACGTGAGAGAATAATACCGATCACGGTTGATTTCAGTCAGATTTTCATAAGCGTTGTCGGACATATTTTTTGCCATAAAAAAGAGTCCATTTTCATGGTACATAATGTTGCCATTCAAACCATAAGAAATGCGCCCATCGGACTTCGGTGCGCGGATACGCGTACTGAAATTAAAGCGAAAACGGCGCTCATCCGCTCCTTTAAAATACCCATTTTGCAAATGTATATTGCCCCCCAATACCAAATCTACGTTGGGATGAAGGCGCTCGCGGTGCGCAAAATAAATTCCCGAAAAATGTGGCTGTGCCGTCAAGCCATCGGTAGCGGGGTTGTACCAGCGCATAGAATCTATACGCGGCTGGTCAAAGACCCCTGCATACAACGAAAAAGCGGTGTATGCACTATCCCCTTTGGGGTAGGCCGTGCGCAGGTTAATAACGCCATTGAGCGCGCCCGAGCCGTACAGCACCGAAGCCGACCCTTTTATAATTTCAATCTGCGCAGCATTCTCAAGCGGCATAAAATTCCACTTTATATCACTCAATTCTGCCGAAAGTAGAGGCTGCCCATCTACCAAAAAGATAACGCGGCTGCCCACCCCATAGGCATAGCCTGCACCACCTCGAATACTAATCTGCCCATCCATGATCTGAACGCCTGATGTTTTTTTAACGATCTCGTCTAAACTGGTGAGGTTGTTGTTTTCTAATTGCTGTTGGTTGATGACATCGACAGAAACCGTGCTTTCTTCCAGCTTTTTCTCATATTTGCCATCGGTAACAATAATTGTAGTCGCCGTAAGACTAGTCAAAGACAGAGCTACGTTGAGTGTTTGAGCCGCCTGTTCTTCAATTTTTACAATGCGAGTCGCGTTGTTATAACCGGTATAGCGAAAAACCAGCGTATCTTGGGGAGCCGTGGCTACTATTTGGTAACGTCCGTTAATGTCAGTAGTCGTGCCCGTATTAGGTGTACTTTTGAGTTGTACCGTTACGCCGATGAGGGTTTCCTTGGTCGTAGCGTCTACAACAGTTCCGCTGACGGTTGTTTGAGCAAAGAGTGAACAAGATAAGACAAACAAACAAAGGCTACAGAGGTACAATTTTATAGATAGAGGTTGCATACAATTCGTTCTTGTGAGAATAACTTGGTTCGGTTTTACCTTAGTAACTTACAAAAATAACGATTTTGCCCCATATTATAAAGCTCTTTGAAAGCTACTTTTTTCATTCTAATTCTTCTATTATGCGTTTTCTTGTTGTACTTTTTGTTGTTTTTGTGACCTCAACTACTTGGATTCAAGCTCAAGACGAAGCTACTCAACAAGTGTGGCCACCTGTTATTAATGTCGCTCAGAACAGTGCTGCGCTAGATGCGTTGAGCAACACCTACCAAAGTTCGCTTTTCTCGGCTTCCAACGCTGATTTTAGAGAGACGGTCAATAACTGGAGTATTTTTTTGCGCTCTATGGAGCAATATGCGGAGGAAATCGATTTTGATATAAAAGGGGTGAAGGTTTGGATGAAGGTCTTTTGGGCCAAAGATGGTTCGGTAAACCATTTGGCTTATGCTTTGTCGGATCGTTCCATCAATATTAATTTGACCGAATGGGAAGCGTTTTTGCGCTCGTTTATTCGCAATCGAAAAATGGCCCTCCAACACAGCAAAGGCTTTACCTACGACGGTCGCATCATGTTTCCACTTTCCTACCAACGCCCTAAATAAAGTTGCTAAAAAAATCCCACTCCGAATTACTCGGAGCGGGAAGTGTAAGTACTTTAACGGGTCTAAAGTCTTAGAAGTAGCTGAATCATTCTAAGACCTCCGACTTTTATTATTCTCGATCGGCAATTTCGATGCGGCGCACCAATTCCTTGCCTTCATTTTCGTTGGTCAATTTAAAAATATATTCACCAGGTTCCAAGCTTGTAACGTTGAGCGCTTTGTAATTGTTCCCCTCGTTGAGCAAAACCTGGTTGTTGGCTACTACGGCAAAATCTTCCTCGTCGTACATCGTTAAGGTCAATTCCTGTGTTTTGGGGGTTTCTAAGGTAAAAATCAAACTCCCGTTGTCTACAGCTTCTTCAGAAACAAAAAACTTAACATCCAGTTGGCTGGCAGGGCTTTCGGCTGCAATCAAGGCATTGAAGATACTCGTTACCAATTCTGTTGCCTCTACATTAGCAAAATTTTCTGCTTTGGCTTCAATCTGCTTGTTGGAGAATATTTCCAAATCTTGTGGCTCAATACCTTCAGGTAGCATAGCCATAGAAAATTGGATGCGGCTTACCGCAGGTACTTGATTGACCTGATCGCCAACGCTGTTTACCAACCGCTGTCTAAAAGGGCGCGTGTCTTCCAGCTCGCGGGTCAAATTTCTGTTGTCTACTTGGGGGCAATTGCATTCTGGCTGACAGGCGCTAAAAGTGTACACTGCTATAGTGAGTAGCGCAACTTTAACTAATACATGTGCTGTTTTCATGTGTATGCTTGTTTTACACTTAAAAAGGAGTTACCTCTAATATAGTGTTATTAATTGGAGAACCTTCATTAAAGAGCAATAATTGGATATACACAAGGACAAAAGATTTTCCCTAAGGTTAGCCACACAAACATAAAAATCTCCCTTTTGCTTAGTAAAAGGGAGATTTCAAAGGATAAATGGTCTATTCCATTATTGTTGTACCACCATTTTGCGGTTCAATTCTTTTCCTTGATCGTCTTTGATACGGAACGTATAAGTACCATTGTCTAAAGACCGCACGTTTAGTGCTTTGTAGTTATTTCCTTCGGTAATATCAAATTCGTTGTTGGCAACCATTGCAAAGCCCTCTTCGTCAAATACTTCCATTTTCAACTGCTTGGCCTCCTTAGTTTCGATACCGAAGATAAACATGCCGTTGTCTACGGGCTCATCCGCCATAGAGAAATTAACATCCAAAGCTTGCGCTTCTTTTTCCGCGCTCAAAAAAGCTGCATTTACATCCATCATCGCTTTGGCATCGGCCTCTTCTGCATGGAGCTGGCTGGCTGTTCCGATGATGTCTTCTGTATTTAGATTGATGACTTTTCCATTAAATTGAACCTGCTGGCTATGTGTTTCTATCGCACGAGTTTGGTTGAGGTCCGTATTAGTAGGTGCTGGTTGGTTGTTGTCACAAGCAACTAGTAAAAGTAAAGAGAAAATAGTCGTTATTAGTAAAGTAGTGTAGCGCATAATAGTGAATTTGTTTTTATCCTATTGGAAATGGTGATTTTGCAATAACTATTCGGGGAAGGGTTATCTAGTAATAGTAACTGTATATATAACCATCGCCGAAGGCATATTGTTTGCAAAAACTGTTACTTTCTCATCAGAAAAAACAACTCAACAATATAACAAACCTACATGTTTGGAGTGTTTGATGTGTGTACATCATAAAAATAGGGCGCTACCATTTACGGATTGTAGTCGAGGTAGCGCTCTATAAAAAAGGATAGGGTCTAGTTTTCAAAACATAAGGAGTTATTCAGGGTATTGGTCGTTGTGCTAGAACTGTTCTTCGTGGTCGATGCTTACTGTACGCGCCAATTCTCTTCCTTGGTCGTCTTTTAAACGAAATAAGTATTCGCCGTTGTCTAGCGTATTTACATTCAATGCTTTGTAGTTGTTGCCTTCATTGAGCAAGAAACTGTTGTTGGCAGCTAGGTTATAGCCTTCCTCATCAAACATTTCTAACACTACTTCCTTGTTATCGGGTGACTCAATAGAGAAGACAAACATGCCATTCTTGACAGGCTCATCAGACATAGAGAAGTTAACGTTTAGTACTTGGGCTTCTTTTTCCGCGGCCATCAAGGATTGATTGACGCGCAACAATTTCATTTCATCAGCACTAGCAGTTCCTTCACTTTGTAGCGTAAAGGTTTCTAGCGTTTCTAAGTCGATGTTTATATCTCCTGCTGAGAAGCGATCAATAGCTTGAACCGCATTGCTTCCGCGGTTGGCTTTTAGGTCAAGTGTTTTTTCTTCGCTGGCTACGGTAGCTGCTTTTTCTTTGTTGCTGTTAGAGCCACAAGCAACGGTCAAAGAAAGTAGTATAGTTAGTGCTAATAGTTGTGAGACGATTTTCATATCAGATTGATTTAAACTTTTTATGGAGATTATTGCTTCTACTCGTTTATCCCATTTTTAAGGGATTTGTTACCGCTAAAAGGATTTTTTTTTCGAAAAGAGGCAATTTTTTCTAAAATTTCGGTCTAAAGGTGCTTTTACAAGGTAAAAAGCAAGCAAAAAAGTTTCCCAAGAGGGCGGTTTTTATTTTTCTTAACAAAAAGTAAGCCAGAGCAACCCCTGTGTATAGATAACTAAAAAGATCCTTTTTTGCAAGGGGGTTTGCTCTGTTAAGCTATTGTTAGAACACCCGTATAAGCGGGTACCTGTTAACTTTTGCGTACCTTTGTTTTCCTTATTAATTCCTTCGTTGTTTCAACGATGGCCAATCCTATTCAATATTATGGCAGAACAAAAAGAAATCAACATTGAGCTATCTGAAGAGGTAGCAGAAGGCACTTATGCTAATTTGAGCATTATTTCTCATTCTGATGCTGAATTTATCTTAGATTTTATCAGAATGGTTCCCAATCTCCCCAAAGCTAAAGTTAAGTCTAGAATCATCATGTCGCCACAGCAAACTAAGCGGCTGCTACAGGCACTGGGGGAGAATGTAAAGCGCTACGAAGCGACGCACGGCACTATTCAGGACAACCAACCGCAAGGCATTCCTTTCCCGATGAATTTTAATACGCCCAAAGGACAAGCTTAGTCCTTTGCTGGCGTTTTTTATACTTTCGGACGCTTAGTAGTGCGTCTTGGTGGTGGTGGTGGGTTTTCGTCATCGTCATCACCACTGCTACTAGGTGTATCGTCCAGACCTGGATTGGGGTTTTGGTTTTCCTTCTTGCTTTTGAACCGCTCCTCTTCCTCTCTACGAGCGTCCAACACCAACTGGAAGTTGTTCACAATCGCTCCAACAACCAAGTTGACTAATAAATAAGCTGCAATAACCATCCAAGAAACGTGGTAAATCGTCACAGTAAAATTAGAGGCAACGGGTACGGTGTTCATACTGTCCTCAACGATTTGGCCATCTACTACCTTTTGGGTACGTGTTGTATGTTCGTTGGTGAGCAGATTGTAGCGCAAATCGGTCCAGTCCTCCCCCGTTAAAATTCTAAACAAAGTAAAGAAGGCTTCTCCCAACGTTCCGTAGGGGTCGGGATTGCTAATGGTCAATTCCAAATGCTCCGACTCTGCGTAATTTTTATTTTTAAACAAAGTAACCCCCATGATGGCGTAAATGTACATGACCAATAAGAACAGCATAGCAATATAAGAGAGTGATTTGATGGATTTTAGCAAGACTCCAATCAACACCCGCAGCTCTTCAATGGCTCGAATAGAGCGCGTCAATTGTACAATCCGCAAGACCCGCAGGGTTGCAAATACCGAGTTTTGTTGGTCGTCCATTTCTGTGAAAACGATGCCCGCTACTTCAGGTACAATCCCGATAATAAGAATGAACACATCAAACCAATTCCAACGGTCGGCAAAATACTCGCGGGTACTTCTGCGTCCGTGCCAGCGCAACAACACCTCAATAAAAAAAACAAACAGAATGCACAACTGTATCATTTCTATAGAGTTGGGCATATCGTCGTACGTCTGTACTCCAATCAAAACACCATTGAGGATAATCAAGACCAAAATGGTCAAGTTAAACCAAGTACTGTTGATTATTTTACGCGCTTTGAGTCGAGAGGGAGCGTCTAAGGTGCTCATAGTTGGTCGAGTATTGGCTTTTGACAATTCTTTACAAAAGCGTGAAATGCTGGTCTAGTTTCACAAAAGGTATGCATCAGACATTAGTACACACAGGAATTTCCGCAACAATATCCTAATGGTAGTACTTCTAAGAAATTAAGATAGTACTATCTTATTTAATTCCAAGAAAAACAAAGTACTTTTTCTACAACTAGGCGCATATTAGCAGTTTACTACATTAGCTGTATAGACGTCTTGTACAACTATTTTTATTCTTCTAAATAGGCTTCTAATTGTCGGCGCGTTACTTCTAGGGGCGTTTGCCGCTCGTCCAATACCAAGCGATACCATTCTATGGTTTGCTCGATGGCCTCCGCCGCATTCCATTTGGGTTGCCATTGCAGCTCTTGGGTCGCTTTGGAACAATCCAACCGCAATAGTTTGGCTTCGTGTACCGCGCCCTCTGGGCGCTCTACGCGATAACTCCCCCGCCCCCAGGCTGCAACCGCTTGCTGAACCAAATATTCTACGCTCACTGCTTCGTCCAACAACGGCCCAAAATTATATGCCGTACTGAAATCCAAGGGTGCTTCGTCCAAGCGAATGCCCAAAATCAAGTAGCCATACAACGCCTCCAACACATGCTGCCAGGGACGCACCGCAGCTGGATTGCGCAACACAACCTCCTGCCCTGCTTGTACGGCTCGTACAATGTCGGGTACCAACCGGTTGGCGGCCCAGTCGCCGCCGCCAATAACATTGCCTGCCCGCACCGTAGCAACGGCCGTTTGGTGTTCGGCATAGCGCTTTGGGGAAAAAAAACTAGAGCGGTAGGAAGCGCTGATCAATTCGGCGCAAGCCTTACTCGCACTATATGGGTCGTAGCCTCCCAACGCATCGGTTTCTCGATAGGGGTAATGCCACTCTTTGTTGTCGTAGACTTTATCGGTGGTAATATTGACCACCGTGCAACGCCCCTCTACCCCGCGCACCGCTTCTAGCAAGTTAGCGGTACCTATGGCGTTGACTTCAAAGGTATACACAGGGCGCTCGTAGCCTTCTATAACCAGCGGTTGCGCCGCCATGTGAAATACACTGTCGGGTTGGAATGCTTGCACGGTTTGTTGCAGCAAGGCCTTGTCTAACAAATCGCCGATGGTCGATTGGCACAGCGCATCGCCTGTTAGGTCTCGATACAAAGAAGGTTGTTCGGCGGCGAGCGCATACCCCTGCACCGTTGCCCCCAAACGGTCTAGTAGAGCGACCAACCAAGCCCCCTTGAAGCCCGTGTGTCCCGTAACTAAAATGCGTTTATTTGCGTAAAAACTCGTTAAGGTTGCCGTTGTCATAGTTGTTGTACTTTACCAATTTTTCCAAGCGGGATTGCCCGATTCCCAAAGGCGCTCCAAATCGCGCTTGTCGCGCAAAATGTCCATGCACTTCCAAAACCCTTGATGTTTGTAGGATACCAATTCTTGATCGGCAACTAAGTCATGCATCGGGTCTTCTTCCCACATGATTGTGGTCATGTCTTTTCCTTTGAAATAGTCAAAAACTTGGCGGTTGAGGACAAAGAACCCTCCATTGATCCAAGTACCGCTGCCGCGTGGTTTTTCGACAAATTCCGTAACGGTGCCTGTGGTATCGGCATTGAGCACGCCAAATTTTCCAGCAGGCTGTACCGTAGTCACCGTTCCAATTTTATTGTGGGCTTCGTGAAAGTTTACCAATGCTCTAATATCAACATCCGATACCCCATCGCCGTAGGTTAGCATAAAAGACTCGTCCCCTCCAATGTATTTTTCTACGCGTTGCAAGCGCCCTGCGGTCATGGTATGCAGCCCTGTGTCTACTAAGGTAACTTTGAAATTTTCAGAATTGGTGTTGTGTACCTCAATCTGGTTGTTGTTTAAGTCGACGGTAATGTCTGAGTTGTGGTAAAAATAATTAATAAAATACTCCTTGATCATGTAGCCTTTGTAGCCGAGGCAAATGATGAACTCGTTAAAGCCGTGCGCTTGGTACATTTTCATAATGTGCCACAAAATAGGCTTGCCTGCAATTTCAATCATCGGCTTGGGACGTCTGTGCGACTCTTCAGAAATTCGAGAGCCAAGCCCTCCTGCAAAAATGACGGTTTTCATTGACTGCTTTTAAATTAGTTGTATAAAGTGTTTGCGGTAATAATAATATCGTAGAGTTTGTAACGTAATTTTTGCGGAAAGCAATTTAAAAAAAACTTGGTTGTCGGTAAGTTTTGAAAAAAGGGCGCTTTAAACACATTAAAAAAGGGGCGTTTCCAAAGTTTAGGATGAAAGATAAACTTACTGGAATAATGCACCAAAATTTCGGGATACAAATGTACCAACCGTTTTGAAGAGTTGTTGGCCTCTAGTCGCCGTTTAAAATATTGTTGAAAAATTTTATTAAACCCAGTTGTTTAAACGAAA
>CAYUZF010000004.1:51039-51289 GCA_964449615.1 uncultured Aureispira sp. | reverse complement strand
ATCATCGTGATAAACCCATGCTTGGTAGTTATTGTAGATGTCGTATTGGTAGTGGTGCATGGCTCTAAATGCAAATTCAAAATCCTCTGAGTCCGTCAGTTGTTCGTTGTATCCTCCCAGTGTCATAAATAAGGTGCGCGGCATAGAGTGGTTGCCCCCGTTTATGCCCGCCCGTTTTTTTTTTGTAAACCCTTTGTTCTCTACGTTCCAGCTCATTTCCAATTGAGCGCGGTAGTATTGAAAATCACCT
>CAYUZF010000004.1:49295-51029 GCA_964449615.1 uncultured Aureispira sp. | reverse complement strand
AATAAGGGCCATCCATACAACAGCTGGTATGACTCGTATGAAATTCAACATGTAGCGCCAGACATTTCGGATTTGGGCGTACATCATCGTCAAAAAAAACAAAGACCTCTCCTTTGGCTGCCTGTGCGCCCCTATTTCTAGCAGCTGCACGCCCTGCATTTGGGTTGTTGAGGACGTGGATTGGATAGGTAGACGTTAATTGAGCTTTTTGCAACACTGTTCTAGTGTTGTCTGTAGACCCATCGTTGCAAATAATTACTTCAAAATTTTGGAACGTTTGGCTTTCTAAAGCCTCTAAGATATATAATATAGTGGTAGAGCGGTTGTAGGTGGGAATGATTACGGAGACAAACATAACTACTGTTAAATTGAATGAAGGGCTTTAGTACAATATCTTACATTTAACAATCATTTTCCACTATAGAAAGTTTTCTCAACAAAAATATAATACTAATACCGACCATTTTTAAGCCCTTATATTGGTAGCCTCTCCAACTAATTGTATAAGGTGTTTGCGGTAATAATAATATCGTAGAGTTTGTACCGTAATTTTTGCGGAAAGCAATTTAAAAAAAACTTGGTTGTCGGTAGGTTTCGGAAAAAGGGCGTTTTAAAAAGGTTGAAGAAAGGCTGTTTCCAGGGGGTAGGTTTAAAAATAAACTTGCTCGAATACTGCTCAAGTATTTCTGGGTACAGCTGCACCAAATTTTTGGAAGAGCCGTTCGCCTCCATTCTGCGCTTCAAATATTGTGGAAAACTTTTATAGTCGTCGTGGTACACCCAAGTGCGGTAATCAAAGTAGATCTCGTACTTGTATTGGTGCATGGCGCGGTAGGCAAATTCAAAATCCTCTGAATCCGTCAACTGTTCATCCAAGCCCCCCAATTCCCAAAACAGTGCTTTGGGCATAGATTTGTTGGCGCCTACCAAGCCCGCCCGTTCTTTTTTTACGGGGTAGTTGTTTTTGGTATACCAGCTCATTTCCAAGTTAGAGCGGTACCATTGGAAATCGCCTTTGTTCTTTACGACATCCAAATCGTAGAGAGCAGGCCCATCCAGCAGGGCATTGGGGTGTTTCTGATGAAAATCAACGTGTAGCGCCAAACATTTGGGATTGGGCCGTACATCGTCGTCAAAAAACACCAAAAGTTCTCCCTTTGCAGCTCTAGCGCCGATGTTGCGGGCAATGGAGCGGCCTCCATTTTTGTTGTTGAGAATGGTTATTGGATACGTGTAGTTGTTTTGTACATTTAGCAGCACAGCAGCCGTGTCATCGGTTGATCCGTCATTGGAAACAATCACTTCAAACTCCCGAAAGGTCTGTTTTTCCAGTGCGTCTAAGATTGATGCGATTAAGGTAGAGCGGTTATAAGTTGGTATAATTACTGAAACGTACATAGCTGTTTATTTTTGAAATACTTGGCTTTACGCCTGCTCTAATAAGGCTTTTTTATAGACGGCGTAATATTCTTTGGTCATATTAGCAACATCAAACGCTTCAAAAGCATCTTTTGCAATTGCTCCATAATATTCTACCAAACTGCGGTCTTCTATAAATTGCAGCAACGCGGCTTTCAAATGAACCTTAGAAGGTTTACGCTGTTTGTTCAACGGCACCAAAACGCCTGCAACTTGCCCATCTTTGGTTTGCAACATCTCGGCAACAGCGCCCGTATCGGTTGCAATACAAGGTTTGGCGGCAGAAAGGTACTCGATAATGGTAAAAGGCATCTC
>CAYUZF010000004.1:47774-49244 GCA_964449615.1 uncultured Aureispira sp. | reverse complement strand
TTGTAATGCCATAATATTTTACATTAGACGCCCAATTTCTACTCGCCATCAATTCTCCTACATAATCGCCATCGGCAAACAAGCGCAGTTCTACCGACTCGTGTCCCTCTTGCACCAACTCTTGGAATACCTCCAAGAGTTCTGCCCAGCCTTTTTCGGCATCCCCACGCGCCACCATTCCAAATACCAGTTTGTCGGTGTACTTTGAGGTGCTAGAACACACGGGCTGTTTGGCCATACCGTTGCTGATTCTAACAAAGGAACTGTTCTGTAAGAATTGGCGGTTGCCATAAATCCTCTCAAAAGGCAGAAGGTTTTTGGGCGATAAGTACACGATTGTAGCCGTTTTCGACAACAACCGATCAAAAATAGCTTGGTATTGCTGGTATTGTTCCGCAGACAACGTTTGGTTCAGCAAGGGTTTAAAGGTGCCGTGCATGGTAAAAACAACGGGTATGCCATAGCGCTCGTACACTTCGTAACAATTGCTGGTGGAGCCTCCTTCTACCGTGTTGAGGTGTACCAACGCGTTTTTTTGCTTCCGCATGCGATACAAAAAATAGTACGTAGTCAAGCATTCTCGCAGGTTAAAGTTTTTATTAAACCGCCAAATGAAATTTCTAGCTTTGTTGATAAGTTTTAATAAAAACGGACGTTTGGCAAGTGTGATAATTTCGATTTCTGGCGGAATGGGTTCATTCATACTAGCATCCGCTAGATCGGAGTAATGACAAAAAATAGAAACTTTGACATCGGTTGATTCAACCAGCGCCTTTGCTAACTGAATGGTAAAAGTCTGGACACCGCCGACTCCTAACCTAGAAACGTATAAAATAATATGCATTTGGCCGTTGAGGTTTTTCTTGATAAAAATGTGCCTTCACTAGAAAAATTACAATGAACTTTGTAACCAATAAAAACAGACCGCATGTTTTTTGAAACAACTTCTTATTGCGTTACAAGTCCAATAGTGTTAATGAATTAACACTTGAACAGGACGGTGCCAACACTTATCTATTACCGTATTTGCTTTTTAGAAAAATTTATAGCGTAATAGCAATGTGGGCACATAACGCTGCCTACTTGACGTTGGGGAAATGACAGCGCAAGAAAATAAAGGAAAAAGTGGAACAAGACGTAGATCGTTGGCGCTAATTACTCTGTTGGCACATCTGCCAAATAGCCATTTTGGTACCACAACCAACTGCTACTCAATATGGCATCAATGGTATATTTTGGCTGCCAGTTTAAGCGTTCTTTGGCTTTTTGCGCCTGTGCATAGATGGCAGAGACGTCTCCTGCACGACGCGGGCCTATTTTGTAAGGTAATTTTTGCCCTGTTGCCCGATCAAACGCCTCGATCAACTCTAATACAGAAACACCTTTACCCAAGCCAATGTTGTACACTTCACAATTTTGAACAGCGTTTTGTTGCAGGAGGTATTGCAGGGCTTTGGTGTGTGCGTGGGC
>CAYUZF010000004.1:43056-47761 GCA_964449615.1 uncultured Aureispira sp. | reverse complement strand
TACGCAACTGCCGTCTGGCGTAGGGTGGTCGGTTCCTGTAACCGTGAAAGTTGGGCGCTTGCCCGACAGCGCTTCCAACAAAATTGGAATCACATTGTACGCGCCTTCTTGTGGAATTTCACCCAGCTCTCCGCTCGGATGTGCGCCACCAGGATTAAAATAACGCAACAGAATGTGGTTGCTTGTTGGGTTGGCTGTTGCAAAATCTTGAATGATTTGTTCGCAGATTTGTTTGGTGCGGGCATAGGGACTTTGTGCCGCTTCTAAAGGTGTTTCTTCCACTACGGGCAAGGCCGTCGTATTACCATAAACAGAGCAAGAGGAAGAAAAAATTAAGTTCCCCACTTCAAATTCTCGCATGCACTGCAAGACGTGCATCAAGCCTGTAAGGTTATTTTGATAATATTTCAACGGTTGTGCTACCGATTCAGGAACGCTTTTGAACGCCGCAAAGTGGATGATGCCGCTTATGTTGTGGCGTTGGAAGACCGCACGTAGAGCCGCCAAATTGCATAAATCTATTTGCTCGTGGGGAATAGTTTTGCCCGTCAGGCGCTCGACGGCTTGCAACATCCGCGCATCGGAACGAACGTTGCTGTCCAAGGCGACTACCTCAAACCCGTGTTCTAATAAATCTATTAACGTATGACTACCGATGTACCCACAGCCACCTGTTACTAATATTTTTGCCATTTTTTGCTTGTTTTAATACGCATTTAATGCTTCAATTACCGCCTCTACTTCTGCCGATGTTAGGACAGGACTAATGGGCAAACTCAGCACTTCACGGTGCAATTGCTCGGTCAGCGGTAAAGAAAGCTGGTTGTAACTGGCGTAGGCCTCTTGCTGGTGGGGAGCAATGGGGTAATGGACTACCGTTTGAATATTTTTTTGTAGCAAATAGGCTTGCAAGCGCTCGCGCTCTTTTGTTCTAATAACGTATAAATGAAAGACGTGGCCTGGGCGGTCTTCGTCCCATTGTGGCAACTGAATGGCAGAGTTATTAATGGATTGGCTGTAGCGTTGGGCAATGGCGCGACGGCGCTGGGTATCGGCATCCAAGTGGCGCAACTTGACCGACAGCGCGGCAGCTTGTAGTTCGTCCAAACGGCTGTTGATCCCAATGTATTTGTTGTGGTATTTCTTTTCTGAACCGTAATTGCGTAAGGTACGCACCACCTCCGCCAGGTCGTCGT
Source organism: uncultured Aureispira sp. (assembly GCA_964449615.1). Lineage (GTDB taxonomy): Bacteria > Bacteroidota > Bacteroidia > Chitinophagales > Saprospiraceae > Aureispira. The sequence continues at coordinate 46,565 of CAYUZF010000004.1, read as the reverse complement.
CGTTGGTCGTAACAGCGCCCCCATCGCCCAGAGCGCCTAAGTTTTTACCAGGATAAAAAGAAAAGCCCGCAGCATTGCCACAGCTTCCAACGCGCTGGTCGCCCCAGTAGGCGCCGTGTGCCTGCGCAGCATCTTCGATTACCAACAAATCGTGTTGTTGAGCGAAGGCTTGTAGGGCTGTCATATTGGCCGCTTGTCCATACAAATGCACAGGCATAATGGCTTTGGTACGCGGAGTTAAGGCCGCTTCTAGCAATTGGGGATTGATGTTATAGGTCAGCGGGTCGGGCTCCACAAAAACAGGTTTCAAACCGCGTTCGCTTACCGCCAGTACCGTCGCCACAAATGTATTGGCAGGTAGCAAGACTTCATCGCCTTCCTGCAAGCGCCCCAATTCTATATAGCCGTTCAAAATCAAAATCAGTGCATCTAATCCATTGGCCACGCCTATGCCGTGTTTGGCACCACAATAGTCGGCAAATTCGCGCTCAAAGCTTTGCACCGCCTCGCCCAAAATATACCAGCCCGATTGCACCACTTGCTGAATCGCTTCGCCAAGTTCAGGTTGGTATTGTGCGTTGATTTTTTGTAAATCTAAAAACTTAATCATAGTCGTTTCTTTTCTAAAAATTCCAAAACCGCCCATTCTCCGTTCTCTCTGGCATATTCTAGAACATTTTTTTGCCGCTCGTCGCAATGCTCTAAATTACCGCCCAAGTTCAGTATTGTTTCCAGCAATTCCATGTTTTTTTGACCTGCATTTACCGTTGCAGATTTGGCATACATCAACACAGACGTTCCTTTATAGTTGGTTGCATTGATGTCTGCGCCCTGCTCGACCAAGTAGCGCACCAACTCCAAATGTCCGTTGTACGTCGCCATTGTCAGCGCATTCCAACCGTTGTGGTTCCGCAAATTAATATCGGGAACAAACGGCAAATACGACGCGACGGCGGCTTGGTCATTTTGGTTGCACGCTTCCCAAAGTGCCGCGTAATAATCTTTGTACAAACGCAGGTTGTAATCTATGGTTGTCACTTCATAATAAGCAGCCGTTTCGGCCACTACCGTTTTTGGTTTAGCAGGACTGGGGGTATTGGTGTAGCTGCTTTTGTAAATAGGTTGTCCCTCAAAGGTAGGCAATTGATAGTCTCTAAAGCAAAAAGCACGGATTTGATTATGTACTTCGTAAGCAGTTTTATAATAATCAATCGCCAATTTGGTAAAGTCAATGGCATTTTTAGAATAATAGGAAGCTCCTTCGATGGGTTGCGGTCGGCTCTGCACCTTCCCTGTTAGCAACTGTGCTATGTTCTTTTTAAATAAAAGAAACGCGTGGTTCAGATAATGTTGGTACAAATCCCGTCCGTTGTCGGTAGGCGCGATGTCAAACGCCAGCTGGTCGATGATTTCGCCCGTGTCGATGCCGCGATCAATGCGGTGCAGGGTAACGCCCGATTGTTGTTCTCCGTGTACAATGGGCAGTATGGAGGTGAACATGCCTTTGTATTGGGGCAGCAGAGAAAAATGGATGTTGTACAGCTGCTTACTGGCAAAGCGCTCGGGGCGAATGATTCGATCAAACTCTAGGGATAAAAACAGCAAATCTTTTTGCCCATAGATGTCTTCCAACGTCACAATCGGTATTTGTTGTTGCTCGGCATAAAACTTCAACGACGGCTGCCAGCTGTTGACCCCATTATCGGTTCGGTTGAGCACCACGCACAGCGTTTCTCGCGGTTGCGTCTCCAACAAATACGCCAGCGCATCCAGCGCAATTTGGTTCTTTCCTGCAATGCAAATCATCTTCCTCTTCTTATAATTGTTTAAACGTTTCATAATCGCGAATGTAATCGGCCTCGTCGTAGAGTTCAGAGGCCATGCAGAGCAGTACCGCGCTGTGCGAAAAACGCATACGCCGCCAGTAACCTGGTGGTACAAACAACCCTTTGTTGGGTTCATCCAGAATAAACTCAAACCGCTCGCCTGCTGTATTTTCCAGTTCAAAATTAATAATGCCCGCCACACTTAAGATCACCTGTTGCAGCGCCAAATGCGCGTGGTTGCCCCGCTCTACGTGGTTGGGCGTAAAATAAGTCCAGTATACCCGCTTTATTTCAAAAGGAATATTGTCTGCCACCTCCGCCACACTGATGTACCCCAGATTGGGACTGCCAATTTTGTCGAAGGTGATTAAATGTGGTTTTGTATTCAAAATAGTTGTTTTATAAATTAGCGGTTGATTTTTGTGGGTGGCCGTTTTAGACGGCTATTTTCCCTCCAATGCTTTTACTCTTAAAAACTTTTTTCGGGCGGCATATCGGTTAGAAAAACGGGGAATGTCCCAAAAAAGATACTTCCAATGCCGCAGCAATAATTTCGCCTGTTCTAGGTACGTGTTTTTGTACGCTTTTTTGGAAATTAAATAAAATCCCCCATTCATAGGCAAGGCCACTCCATATTGTAAAAACAAATAGGCCAAATAAGTGCCGTATCCCCGTTTGTAATACCCTAGACTCGTACTGACAAATTGCTGCCCTGCCATGCTTTGGTTGGGACTAGAACTGCCCTGTTTGTGTACAAATACATTGTGGGGATCGTATATTATTTTGTACTGCTTCCGTATTCTATTGTAACACCACTCTGTCTCTTCTGAATACAAGAAAAAATCTGGATCAAAGCCCTTGGTCGTTTCATAAACAGCCCGCCGAAGCAACATAAAGGCTCCTGAAATGGTATTGACGGTTGCAATTTCTTTCAACGCCACTTGATCGCTGCGCTGTTTTGAAAAATAAGACAAATGGTAAAGCGGCAAACTGTACCACACTGCCCGCAAAGAATGTCCCAATTCGAACGACGACTTTTTATAAAAAAATGGACGGCCATCGCCCAATACCTGCGCACAAGAATAGAGGTCTGCTTGTTCCGCCAACAGGGTGTTTAGGGCGCGTTCCAGTACCTGCGTTCCCACTTCGGTATCCGAGTTGAGCAACCAGAAATAAGCCCCCCGCGCCTGTGCCATTCCTTGATTGTTGGCGATTCCAAACCCTACGTTTTTGTTGTTGGTTAGTAATACAATGTTGGGATAGCGCTTTAAAAAATCATTGGGAGGACACTCTGTAGAAGCATTGTCCACAAGAATAATCTCATAAGAATACGCCGTTTGTGAAGCATAGAGACTGTCTATACAAGCACAGGTTAGTTCAAACGTATTAAAATTGACAATGATAATGGAAACCTCCACTCTTTCCATAAACTTTCTTTTAAGGGCAGTTGTTTACGGCTGCTCTATTCTCAAATTTATTTTTGGTCAACAACGCCAACATAACGCCCCAACAAATAACGGCCAAAGACCCGCAACCCCGCTCCACTCAACTGTTTTCTACGCGCCAAAATGGTAGCATACCAGCGCAGCAAATCCATGCTCAAAGGCGCGTTGTACTCAAAAGCCAACGTGATGAACTTGATGCTGCGGTGGGGCGTCGCTGTAAAGTTATACCAATCCATAG
>CAYUZF010000004.1:42651-43046 GCA_964449615.1 uncultured Aureispira sp. | reverse complement strand
GAACAGTTGCTCCAGGGTCCGCATATCGGAAGCGCGGGCGACACCGACGGCGCTGGCCACCTTGAGGACATCGTTGGCGTTTTCTTTTGGTGCGATGGCGGCGGGAGACGTGTTGTACAACGTCTCCAACTGTTTGCGCCAGGGTGCCAACAGATAGCGTTCTTGCACGTGTGCGGCTATAACGGGGGTTGCCCATTTTTTGTACGCGCCTGTTTTTACTTCCTGTTCTATAAATTCAAAATATGTTTGCTGGTTGGTGTACGTCAGTTGCTCTTTTATGGCTTCGGGGTATAACTTGTTCATCTCATCGCCCAGAACCATGACCGTTTCGCGGTAGGGCAAAATGGGTGGCAAGCCGTGGTACAACCCGTTGAGCGTCCCCAAACCTGTTTGCA
>CAYUZF010000004.1:40671-42641 GCA_964449615.1 uncultured Aureispira sp. | reverse complement strand
TAGATGTCTACGATGTAATCCGCAATTTGATAATACACCAGATTGTTTTTTACATAGCCCTGTAACAATAAATTGGGCGCAGGCGTAGCACCAGGACAATAGCGGTTAAAATCTTCTAGGCTACAGCCTACCATAATTAACACACATTCTTCGTGCGACTTTAGAAAGTTGTTCCACTCCTGCAAGAAATTCATTGCTTCAAAAGGCGTGTATTTATAGGGCGCACCAATGGTATAAAAAACCGTTTGGTTCGGTTGAATGCCCAATTTTGCTTTTTCTGCTTGTACGGTTGCTACCGCCAACGGTTCAGGCAACTGCTCGCCCAACACAAAATAGAGGACTTGATCGTCTGTAGGATAGCGGTACGCCTCTGAGATGACCACATCCCCTTCGCAGATGTTTACCCGCTTGTGGGCAATGCAATTGCCCAGCGAAAACCTAAAATTTGCATGGCTGTAAAACAACACCAAACTAGTGCCTTGCGTTTTCAAATCCCACAAAGCGATGCTGGGCACTACATCGTCCATGTGTTGGTGCAAGACCACTACATCAAAATGCTGCCGCTCCAAAAATTGCCGCAGGGCTTGCGCTTTGGCCAGTTTTCCCGTCTCTTGAATCAGGTGTAGGGTGCCGTTAATTTCCCAATCCAACGCACGGTCCTGATCCAGCAGTAGCAAATGCGATTCGCTCTCCGTGTCGTTTTCCATCCAGCTCATGGCTACTTGGGTATGCCCCCCAATGTTGTAAAAACGCGTTCCGATGTGCAGCACCCGTCGGCGTTTTGCTTGTTTTTTTTTGTAGGCGGCTACAGGGAACAGCTGCGCGCCTATTTTTAGCAACAGTTGTTCTAAACGAATAGAGGACAAATAGCCCACGTAATATTCCGCCTCATAATGCGCCAGCATAGCGATTAAGTCCAGCGCTTTTTTGTAGGCTTTTTCTCGATACAACTGCTCTGCGCGTTCTACCAACAATTGATGTAGGGCGACGTCGATGTTCCAGTTGTGCATGTGCTTCTATTTTGATGACTAATGATGGGTGTTAGGCTACTGCTTCTACAAAAACCTGTCTACTCTATTTCTGCACAAATAGCTTTAAAAAGTTGCCACTGGTTTTCTTTGGAATAGCGGTCGCGCACCATGTCGTGACCATTTTGAGCCACCGTTTGACGCTCCTCTTCATTGGCAAGGTAGTACTCAATCTTTTCGATCAAATCGTCAAAACTACTGTAGGCCGCGTAATTCTTGCCCGCTTCAAATCCCTCTGGATAAATGCCTTTGTCCGTCAACAACAAAGCGCGGCAACCCGTCGCTTCAAAATTGCGCATGTTCACCTTGTATTCTCCTGTAAAATCCACGCCCGCATTCACAACAATTTTGCTCTGCGCAATAGCTTGGTAAGCCGCTGCTCCAAACAAGGGCAAATCTCGGTTGTTCCAAATCAAATCCGAAGGAAAGGTTCTTTTTTTATACCGAATAAAACGTCTGATAAAACGCGTTTTCACTACCTGTTCCCGCACTTCTTCGCACATCAAGTGTAACCGTATGTTGTGTTTAGACTCTATTTTGTACTGCATCAAACGATCCATCAACGCATTGCGGCGCGTGAAAAATGAAGCCATGTATTGCCCGTAAAACAGCACATCCGTAGGCCGCTCGTCGTTGGTTGCCAAGTTGATCATCTGCTGCGTTATCGCAGGATAAAAATACTTATTGACGTGTTGGTCGCCTGGTTGGGCAGGCAAATGCGTGGGCAGATTGGTCAAGCGCACCGCATAAGGAGAGAAATCCAATTCCTTTCTAGTTGGCGCAGCAAACCAACAGATTTTTTTGGGATTTCCAGCGATGTTGTTGATCTCTTCGTTGGTAAAGGAGACGGGCCACAAGTTGTAAACCACCTCTGGCTCAAAGCGTCGGATTTGCTCCCACAAAATATCTTTGAGGTGTGTGTAAGAAAAATTGTGTTCCTCC
>CAYUZF010000004.1:38807-40661 GCA_964449615.1 uncultured Aureispira sp. | reverse complement strand
CCCATTTTTTTTGCAAGCGCTCGTAATTCCAAATGGCACAATCCGCCTTGTCCCAATCAAAATCCATAACAGGTTTTAAAAAATGCGTGGCATAAAAACCGTCTTTTAGGTACAATTCACACAATTCTCGATAAGAAAGCCCGTCCAATACCGCGCTGTACTTTTCTTCAAACTGTTTGGTGTTGTTGCTAACCTGTTCTACTATTTGAAATACTCTCATGCTTTTTTGTTGAGGACTGCTGCTACTTGCTGCTGCTGCGCTGCGGTAAGCTCGGCAAACATCGGCAAGGATAAAATTTCTTGTGTAACACGGTGGGCCACAGGAAAATCACTGGCTTGGTAACCCCGCTCGGCATAACACTCCAAAAAAGGCAAGGCAGTGGGGTAATGAATGGCCGTGCCAATATCGTGCGCTTGGAGTTGCTGCATCAATTCATCGCGCTGCGGGCTGCGCACCACGTACAAATGAAAAACATGGCGGCCATTTTCCAATACCTCGGGCAATTCCAAGCCGCTGTCTGCTAATAAGTTGTTGTAGCGCTGGGCATTGGCAATACGCGCTTCTGTCCACGCTTCTAAATGGGGCAATTTTACCGATAGCACGGCTGCTTGCAAGCCATCGAGGCGGCTGTTGCGGCCTTCCATCAAATGGTTGTGTTTGCCCTCTTGGCCGTGGTTGCCAATGCGGCGCGCCGTGCGGGCAATGTCAGCATCGTTGGTAACCATACCACCGGCATCGCCGTAGGCACCTAGATTTTTGCCAGGATAAAAAGAAAAAGAGGCACAATGTCCAAAGGTACCAATTTTTTGACCGTTGACGGTTGCGCCGTGTGCCTGCGCACAATCTTCCAATACCTTGATGTCGTGTTTGTTCGCGATTTGCATCAAACGCGGCATGTCTACGGGTTGTCCGTACAAATGCACGGGAATAATCACTTTGGTACGCGCAGTAATGGCCGCTTCTACCAACTCCAAATCAAGGGTATAATAGGTGGGATCAATGTCCACAAAGATGGGCGTCCCTCCCAAGCTGGAGACGGCTTCAGAAGTAGAAATCCAAGAAATGGCGGGTACAATGACCTCATCACCTGCCCCTACCCCTAGTACGCGCAAGAGTATTTCCAAGGAGTCGGTACCGTTGGCGCAAGCAACGCAGTGTTCCACGCCTAAATAAGCAGCAAATTCTTTTTCAAATTTGGCGGCATAAGCCCCTCCAATAAACGCAGTGTTGTCAATCACTGCTTGCATAGCGGCATCCAATTCCCCTTGTATGCTTTTGTATTGTGCTTTTAAATCTACAAATGGTATCATCGTTCTATGTTAATCGTTAACTTAATCCCGTTCACCTCGGCATAAGGCGGGGCAAATCCAGGCATAGAAGTCGCTCGGACATGTCGCCAAATTTTATCGGCATCCCAATTTAAATCTATTTTTTTAGCTTGTGCTATTTCTTTTCTATAGTGTGTAGAAGTGGTTCTTTGGTCTAAAAAGTCTGCCTGTGGAATGGGCTTTCGCGCTCCGCTCAATACCGCACCGATTTGCTCTACAAACAATTCTTTAGAAGCTTGTAAGGTACGCTCATACAACTCCTCCACAAAACAATCGGGGGGAATGGCAAAGCGTTTTTCTGCTAAAATATCTCCCGAATCTATACCCTCGTCCATCAGGTGCAAGGTAGTTCCAAATTCTTCTTTTCCATCAATCAACGCAAACGTAAATTGGTTGCAGCCTCGATATTCGGGCAAGGGTGCCATGTGCAAATTAATGGCTTGCCGCTCGGCAATGGCCAAGTGTTCCTTTTTTAGAATCTGGTGGTATTGTACCGAAATCAAATAAGCACAGGAGAGTGTTTTG
>CAYUZF010000004.1:35901-38797 GCA_964449615.1 uncultured Aureispira sp. | reverse complement strand
TTTGAGCTGCGTCAAATTTTCTAACACCCGCACACCGTATTGTTGCGCCAAGCTGCCCAAATCTGCGGCCCCCAAACGGTTGGTATTGTTGGTTAAAACGCCTACTACTTCTATATCGTAAGCCGTTTGTTGTTGCAGCAAATGCTCCAAACAAAAGTAACCGATGGGTTTAGAGCCTAAAAAAATAACCTTTTGAGCCATGTTTCTGAATTTACTATAGAAGTTGTTTAATAATTAGGTCTTCGCGGGAACCCCGAACCCGCCCTGCGGCTCACAACCGAAGGGAGTAACAAAGGGCTCACAGAGTAAATAGATGGAACCCAGCCGACTCGCGTAAGCAACAAAGGCTCGGCGAACTACAAGCGCAGCGCTCATGAGCAACGCGAACTAAGCCATTACTCATTTTTAAACAACTTTTTACTTATAATCGTCTTACTAAACGTGCAGGATTGCCCACATAAACGCCTTTGGTCGTAATGTCTTTTGTAACGACTGCCCCCGCTCCAATAATCGTCCCTGTACAAATGCGCACGGGCAAAATCGTCGCATTAGAGCCAATGGTTACGTGGTCTTCTATATCGGTGCGCTTCCATTTGGAGGGCTTGCTCTCCGCAAATCCATCCTCCAACAAATCGTTGATAAACATCACCCCATGCCCGATAAAACAATCCGTTCCAATGGTGACCAACTCACAAATAAAACTGTGCGATTGTATGCGGGTACGGGCGCCAATCTGTACGCCTTTCTGTATTTCCACAAAAGGCCCTACAAATACTTTGTCGTCCAATTGACATTCGTACAAATTACAAGGTTCCACTACGGCCACGCCTTGGCCAAACTGCACGTCCCGCACTTGCGCTTGGTAGTATTTAGGTTGTTTACCGCCCGCCATTTTTTTCTATTTTATAATAAATTTTATCAATAATCTCCACCGTCTTCAACCCCTCAAACATATTGGTCGTAATTTGTCCACCGTTCAACAGCACATCCGCGACATTTTCGTAGACTTTATCGTGGTTGGACATAGAGCCTTTGTATTGGCCGTAATTGTTGGCCGTGTTGCCTTCTGGCAAATTGTCGATGACCAGCCCTTCGATGTTTTGGTACTCCAATTCGTTGAGGTACTGCCCGCCAATCTTTACGGTGCCTTTGTCGCCAAAGATTGTGAGCGAGCCTTCCATGTTGCCGCCGTAGCTGTTGACGGTGTAGTTGATGGTGCCTAAGGCGTTGTTGTGGAAGCGCAAAATGACCACGCCTGTATCTTCAAATTCCGTAATGCCCTGGTGGCAAAAATTATCGCCGAAGGCCTGCGCTTCTTTCACATCGCCCACCAAATAGTAGAGCAAATCTACAAAATGGCTAAACTGCGTGTACAAGGTACCTCCATCCAAATCGCGGCTGCCCTTCCAACTATTCTTATAATAATCCTCATTTCTATTCCAAAAACAAGAAAGCTGCACGCTGTTGATTTTTCCCAAACGCCCCTGGTCTATTGCTTCTTTCACGGCCTCTACGGGGGGATTGTAGCGGTTTTGTTTGATGACAAATAAGCGTTTATTGGCCTTCTCGGCAGTTTTGATCATCTCGCCACAGTCGTAGACCGAGATGGCCATTGGTTTTTCACACAAAATGTGTTTGCCTGCTTGGAGGCCTGTGATGCTGTGCTGCGCGTGCAAGCCGTTGGGGCTGCAAATGGACAATACATCGACATCGCTACCCGCCAGCAGCGCTTCTAGGCTGTCAAAAGCCTGTGCTTGGTAGGCATCGCCCAACAACTCTGCCCGTTCGGGAACGATATCGCAAACAGCGGTCAATTTGATGCCGTTGGTGTTGTTGATGTGCTTGGCGTGGCGTTGGGCAATTCGGCCACAGCCCACAATCCCAAATTTTAAAGTTTTCATTCGTACTGTTCTAGTCTCTTATTAAAGTTGTTCCAACTCTTTGAACAAAGCCTCCCAGCGGGCAATGGCAACGGTGTGGCCAAAAGCGTCGCGGACAAGCGTTCGGTTGATAAACTGTTCTTTCCAGTTGGGCTGTTTCCACAACTGCTGCAAAGTCGGCACCAAGGTCCCTATTTCGTCAATTTCTATATAACGGATGCCTTCCCTTCTCACCAACCCATACGGCAGCCAACTGCCCACAATACACACTTTATTCAGATACATCAATTCCAACATACTCGCATTACAGGCATCTGTTTCCCGAACATTGATAAATAGATCGGCAAGGTTGTAAAAGATGCCGATTTGCTCATCGCTCAAATAGGTCGTCAAGTGGGTAGTACCAAAAGGCGTTTTGGCCAAAGCTTGTTTGACCGCCTCAAAATACGCAGCGTCGCTGTTGCCATAAGTCATTGGGAACACCAAATGTAGGCCGTTCCGTTCTTCGGGTGGCAAGGTCTCTAATTCTTTTAAGACGGCCAAATGTTGCATTCCTTTAGCCCCAGCATACCCTATAATTACGACTATTTTGTCTGCTGGGATGTTCCACTCGCGGCGCAATTGCGCTTGCAAAGCAAGATTGTTGCGACCTCTGTCTAAGTGATCAAAACGCGCATCGGCAATGCCGTAAAAGCTGAGGCGGACTTTGTCTTTTAAAGCGCGTCCGTACTTGGCCAACAAAATTTCCCGCATGTCCAAACTCTGTATGGTAATCAGGTTGGCCTTGTTTAGTAACTCAAGCTGCGCTTGATACGTTTCTAAACCCGCCGTTTGCAGCAAATCGCTTCCCCAAAAGGTCAACATCACTTTGTGTTTGGGCTGTAGGTAGGGCGTATAGCGGGTAGAGGGGGTGTCGATGTAATTGAATTGTATCAGATCGTACGCCTCAAACAGCGCTTGATAATGCCGCTCGTACAACAGCGCCCTAGCCGCATTGATAATGGATTGTTTCAGCG
>CAYUZF010000004.1:23503-35890 GCA_964449615.1 uncultured Aureispira sp. | reverse complement strand
CCACCAATAACGCCAAAACTCTATAGAAGGCAAGACTTGGTACAATTGCTTCACCTCCCAAACAGGATGTTCGTGTATGGTGTCAAAGCTGGCGCGCTCGGCTTGCGACAAACTGACTCCAGGACGGTTGAGGCCCAGTACTCCGATGCTGTAGTGGGGAAACGTCTGTTGCAGATTGGCTACAAAAGGCGCCATCAAGTTATAACTCACATGCCCCGCTAATAATACTTTCATGCTTTACGACTTATGAAGGGCTATTGAAAGCGTTTTTTAAAGGCGATTTGTGTCTTATTGTACTCGTCCCAGTTGCCGATGTCCATCCAAGCGCCTTCGCTGATGGGAAAGACACCGATACTGCCGCCGTTGGCTCTTATTTGCTCAAATAGATCGGTAATATCAAAAAAGCGGTCGGTTGGAATTTGCTCCAGCAAACTTGGCTCTAGTACGTACATCCCTGTATTGACAAAAAAGGTTAGGTCGGGTTTTTCTTGTACTGCTTCTAGTTTTCCATTGTCACTTACCTCTAGGATTCCGTAGGGAATTTTATAATTTTTGAGAGCGGCTACAATGGTCAGATCGTATTGGTGTTCTTTGTGAAAATCGTAAATTTCCAAGTAGTCTTGGTCTACAATAATATCGCAATTGCTCACAAAAAAGGTGTCGTTGACCGTGCCTTTGAGCATGGATAGACTCCCTGCTGTTCCCATTGGAAAATCTTCTTCAAAATAAGAAACGCTGTAGTCCGCCTCCAATTCTTCAAAATACTGCTTGATCATACTCGATTTATAATTGACCGAGCAGTAAAAATCGTTGCAGCCCATTTTGTTAAAGCTGTTGATAATGTGTTCCATAATGGCTTTGTTACCAATGGGTACCAGCGGTTTGGGAATGATGTTGGTGATGGGGCGCAGGCGCGTGCCTTTTCCACCTGCCATAATCACTACAGGCACGCCCAAAGAGCGGTTGCTCGTCTGCTCTTCTTCTAGCAAATCATCCCAGAAATAAATTTCTACCAAGTCGTTGTTGTCGTCAATGACGGGCATGAACTCACAGCGCAAAGCCAGCATACGCGCTCGAATTTCTTCTTCGGTAGCCGCCGTAGAAGAGACGTTGACGCGTTCTTTGTCGCGTAGAATGTGGGCGATGGGCGCACTGGTATCCTTGCCTTTGATAATTCCGCGTTGGATGTCTCCAATACTAAGCAGCGATTTGTATTTATCGTTTTCCGTAACAATCAACAGTTTGTGATTGACGGCATCCATTTGCAAAAGAGCCTGCAAGATGGTCGCTTGTACATCAATGGATAAATCCCCTAATTCTTTAGATAGCATAGTGTTCGTTTTAAGACTTGGTTTTGTAGCGCAATATATTTTTGGACTCCTGGATGGGATCAATGTTGTTTTTTGTGCGCCATTGCTGCAAGATTGCTTGGTATTGCTTGGGCTGGTGGACTTTTTTGCCAATGTAAAAAGCGCCGCGCAGGCTGCTGAAATTTGCTTTAAATTTTAGTAGGGAATTTTTGGGGTCGTTGCTGCTGCCACCGCCTAGATGAAAGCGCTTGCGCATAATCGCCGTATTCTAAGACCAAAATAGCCCCCACTAGTTCCCCTTCCAATACCGCTTTGTACACATAGGCTTGTTCTATGGTAGCTTGTATTTGTAAAAAATAGCCGGCTGGAAAAAAGTAAAAATCTGCCGCTCCCAAATCGCGCATGGTTGCTTCGTACAAAGCATGAAATTGTTCAAAAGCCGTTTTTGTTTGTGCCCGCTCTACGCTTATTCCTGCCCGCTGCGCTTTTCGAATCATATTGCGGTTGTTGCCCGAAAATTCCTTTTTCCAAATCTGCTCGCTTGGCTGTTCCAAATCCACATATACCGTAGCCCGATCGTAAAGAACAGTCATGTACGGTTTGGCCGCCCGCTCGTTCTCCAACAAAGGATGAAAGCGCGTAAATTCTGCAACAATGTTTTGCGCTTGGCAGTATTGGTCAAACGCTTGGTAAAAGTCGGCATAAAAAGCAGCGTCTTGCACCTCAAACAAAGGCCCGTTGTACCCGTAACAACCTTCTATATCATAGCTTTCTTTGGCATAATCTACTGCATTACACAAAAAGGGGTACAAGCCTTTTCCCAGCGCATTTTCTAGGTAAAAAGCCATCGCTTCCCCTTGCCCCAGTTGCTCATAAAGCGCGTAGTAGGCAGGGGTAAAATAAATGTCCTGTAGTGCTTCGGGAAAGGCCGCTAGGGCGGTTTCCCATTCGCTCTTTGCTGTAATTATTTTATGCATCGAATTCCGCTCTTAACATGGATAGAATCAATTCGTTTCTGAACGCTCCATTTTTGTAAACATGTTGTCGCAACACCCCTTCTTGCTGAAAACCCAGCCGTTGGTAGAGTTTGAGGGCAATTTCATTGTGTTCTAACACGTGCAAATAAACGCGCTGCAACCCCAGCTGATTAAAGGCAAACGATAAAGCTTCTCGAGTCGCTTCTTTAGACAATCCTCTTCCCTTGTACGCTTCCTCCCCCAAATAAATAGCAAATTCGCAATGGCGGTGAATCTGGTGGATGCCTTTTAGCAATACGATACCAATCAAGACGCCGTCTTCTATGTGTTCTACACCCAAAACGGTAGTTGGAAAATTGCTGTACAAGATATTCTCATACCACCGCGCTTCCATCTCTCGATTGACGGGAAAGGGATGACTGGAGTACAAGTCCTTAATAGCAGGCTGGTTGTGCCAAGCTAGGGTTTTATCAATGTCTGCCTTTGTCAAGGCTCTTAACTGGATTCTACGCACAGCAATTATTTTTTAGTTATACGAGCATTTTAACAATTAGTTCTAAGCGGGTTTCAACCGCACACTACTCGGAATATTCACCACTCGACTGGCCAAATCTGCTGCTACAGTCAAATCGCCGCGCAGACTGTTTTCATATTGCGGCAAGCTGTTCATCAAATCCCAGATGGGGCGCGTCACCACTTTGGCGCTGTTGGTCGCTTCTAAAAAGGCTTCTTTTTCTTCGGCGTCGCGCAGCAAGACCGTATTGAGCCAAAAGTTGGCGGTGGTGCCTTCGCGCTCCCACTTGAAACCGTAGGGCTGCCCTTCAAAAAACTGGCGGTAGCTCTCGGCCAGTGCGCGTTTGTTTTCCATAAATTGCGGCAAGCTCTCCAACTGAGCCAAGGCCAAAGCCGCGTTGACGTTGGGCATTCTATAATTAAAGCCTACTTCCTCGTGGCGATAAGCCCAGCGGTGGGGCTGTTTGGCCGTTGTGGTCAAGTGCTTGATGCGTTTGCCCAGCGCCTCATCTTGGGTAACGACACAGCCGCCGCCGCCCGCAGTTGCAATTTTATTGCCATTAAAACTAAAAACGCCCAAACGGCCAAAGGTTCCCGTGTGTTGCGCGCCCACATAACTGCCCAGCGATTCAGCCGCATCTTCTACTACGGTGATGTTCCACTGCTGGCAAACCGTCACAATTTCTTCTATTCGACAAGGAAAACCGAACGTGTGCATTGGTACACAAGCTTTGATGGTTTTTCCCGTTGCTCGGTGCTGGCAGTTGCCGTCTACCATCTCGCACTGCTCTTCTAAAAACGTCTCTAAGGCTTCTGGCGACAAACCCATTGTATCCATGTCCACATCCACAAACACAGGTTCTGCCCCCGTATAGGCAATGGCGTTGCAGGTCGCCACAAACGTCAAGGGTTGGGTGATGACCAAATCCTCCTGCCCTACTTCTAAAACATGCAAGGCGATGTGTATGCCGCTGGTTCCGTTGACCACCGCTGTGGCGTGGGCGGCTCCTGTTAGAGCGCACATTTTTTCTTCAAATTGATCGACAAATTTCCCAACAGAGGAAACAAACGTAGAGTCAATACACTCGTTGAGGTAGGCTTTTTCATTGCCTATAAATACGGGTACGTGCAAGGGAATGAAGGCTTCTGCTTCTTCAAATTGCTGGCGTACAAAATCCACTACTGCTTTCATACTGTATGTTGCTGTGTTTGAACATCGGGTGTCAAGCAGAGTCGAGACGCCCGATGTTTAAACGGTTGTCTTAAATGTTTTTGTACTTACCGTCGTCTACGTTGTTGAAAAAGCCTTCTTGAACCACTTGTTTGATTTGGCGGATGCCTTGTGGTACTTTGATGGAGGCTTCAAAACCCAATTGCTCCTTAATTTTATCAAAATTAACGCGGTAATCGCGTGGATCTTCGTTCTTTTGCACGTATTTGATGTTGGCGTCTGGAATTTGTTTTACAATCTCGTCTACAATCATTTTTTTGGTATAATTCTCCGACGTATCGCCTACGTTAAAGACCTCATACGCTACTTTTTCTTGGTCGGACTCTAAGACCAAGACCACCGAACGTGCCAAGTCGTATACGTGGCAATAGGGACGCCAAAACTGCTCGCCAAAAATAACCAACTCTCTTCCCAACGCCAATTCTTTGGTAAATTCGTTGACGGTCAAATCAAAGCGCGGGCGCTCGGACAAGCCATAAACGGTAGAAAAACGCAAAGACGTGGGTTTACAGGTATTATCTGTAGGCTGGTTGAGCAAGAATTTTTCAGAAGCTACTTTTGTTTCTGCATAGAGCGATACGGGTGCGAGTTTGGAATCTTCTTTTACGAACGCATCGCCTTCCATTTTGCCGTAGTTGCTGCAAGTAGAAGCAAATACAAAGCGCTTCACGCCAAGTTCTTCCGCAACGGTGTACAACAATTTGGTCGCTTCCAGGTTGGTCGCTCTGGCCAATTCGGGCTCTTTGGAACAAGCGGGATCGCCTACAATAGCCGCCAAATTGGCAACGCCCCAAACGCCCTCTAGTGCTTGGCGTACATCGGCCTCGTTGCGCACATCGCCTTTAATAAATTCAAATTCTGGGTAGTTGAACAATTCTAATAGAGATTCACCGCCAAAGAGTAGATTATCCAGTACGCGCACTTGATAGCCTTTTCTCAAAAGAATGCGTACCAAAACGCTTCCAATATACCCCGCGCCGCCTGTAACTAATATTTTTTTCATTGTTGCTATTTTTATAGTGAGTTTTTCCCTGCTTGTGGAATAGGTTGTTTTTTGTTGTTAATAATAACCGTATGCCTGTAAATCGTATTGCGGATACCGCTGGTTCAACTCAGCATTGGCAGCCGCATAACTGTTAAATGTATCCTGTAAAAATTGCTCTTCTTGTTCGTTGAAGGTGCTGCCAAAGCGCAAAAAATTGGAGCGCTGTAGTTTTTGGCGGTAGCGCGTGGTATCAAAGAAGCGCCTGGGCAAAAGGTAATCCATCGACATTTGTGTTTCAAAAATCTTGTTTAAAAAGCGCATCCAAGCAATCTGGTAGCCACTCAAAGAACGGTTGACCGCTGTTTGGCTGCGCTCGACGGTCTGGAAATTTTCTCCCGAAAAAGCATTGAGCAATTCCAAAAAACGCCCCTCCTCTTGCTTCATCAATTCGTAAGGTAACACTAAAATATTTTCCGCGCCAAACACCTCCGCATAACTGTGGAAAGTCGCCAAGTAGTCAAAGGTTCTCAAATCAATGTGTGGTCGATCCAGTACCTTTTGATCCAAAAATTGATGGACGCGGGTAGTGCCCCCAGAAGCCACCCATTGCGCATACAAGGACTTTAAAAATTCGTCTTGACGGCGTATGGTCATCAATATTTTTACTGCTCGATCCCCAAATATTTTTTTGAGGCGATGCGGAATGACGTCGACCAATGCCCCTCCGCTTTGCAAGGGACCAATAAAACTTTCGTAAGAAATGCAATACGCCCCTTGCTGGTAGAGCGCCTGCAACGCTTGGTAGTCAATCGCCCGATCTGCCCGCCAGGCTACGTCTACCAATCCGTGGCGCAACATTTCGGGATGGCCATGAAAAGTATGTTGTTGGCATTGTGGGAATATTTTTTGTTGTAAAAAAGTAGTTCCCGTTCGTTGATAGCCGATGTGAATAATCGTTGCCATTCCTTGTCTTAAATGCTCTATAAATATACCCTGCGCTATACAAAGCGCGCGTCAATAATCGCACAATTGCGGCGGCGGTTTAACACGCCTATGCCGTAATAATCCGACCGTTCTACCTCTAATATTTTAGCGTTGTCCATCACATCTACAAAATCTTCTACTTGTGTGCCTCTGTCGGCAATCAAGAAACGAACGTAATAAGTGCCTCCTGTCAATTTTAAACTTGGATATTCTAAGTCAAAATAATTATCTCCCATTTTCAAGGGCACCGTTTCTCCTGTTTCTTGGCTGCTGTGCGCAGCAATTAAGCGCTCGTTTTTATCCCAGATGGTAATACCGACGATGGGATGTCCGATTGCTTCTTTTTGGGTGTAGTGGAAACGCATTTTTAAATAATCGCCTGCGGCTACCACGTGCATTGGCTGGTCGTTGGTATCCAAATATTCAATATCCGTAATGCGCAATTGTCCCCGTCCTCTGCGGTCGGTGCGTTCAGCAATTGGCCGGCCTTGTAAATCTTCGTTTTTGGACAGATAACGGGCGACACTGGCTTCTGTACTTCCCTTAAAGTCGATGCCTCCATTCTCCAATACAATTCCACGGCTGCACAAGTTGCGAATACTCGCCATGTTGTGACTGACAAATAACACAGTACGACCACCGCCCTGGCTGACCTCCTTCATTTTACCAATGGCTTTTTTCTGAAATTCGGCATCTCCTACGGCCAACACCTCGTCGACGATCATAATTTCGGGTTCCAGAAAAGCCGCTACGGCAAAACCCAACCGCACACGCATGCCCGAAGAATAGCGTTTTACAGGCGTATCCACATAGAGCGCACAGCCTGCAAAATCTACAATTTCGTCAAACTTTTGAGCAATTTCGCGGCGGGTCATGCCCAAAATAGCCCCATTGAGGTAAATGTTTTCCCGGGCAGTCATTTCGGGGTGCATCCCTGTTCCCACTTCCAGCAGAGAAGCAATACGCCCCCTTGCCTTGATGGAACCCTGCGTAGGCGCTGTAATTCTGGAAATGAGTTTGAGCAACGTCGATTTGCCCGCTCCATTTTTACCAATAATTCCGACCACTTCCCCGCGTTCTACCTGCATATTAATATCGCGCAACGCCCAAACAAAATCCGATTCTGCCTTTTGAGTACGGTCGTTCACTTGGCCAACAATACTGTACGGATCTTCCTTGCCGCGCACTTTTGCCCAAAAGCGGTTCAAATCTTGTGCTAGGCTTCCTGTTCCAATCTCTCCAAGTCGATACTGTTTGGACAGTTGTTCTATACTCAATACTATGTCTGGCATGCCGTTGTTTAATTTTATTATACGAGGTATTGATCGCTTATGACACTATTTATAACAATACCCTATACGGTGTCGATAAAACTGCGTTCGGTTCTGTTAAAGATTAACACGCCTAAAAACACAACTACAATGGTGAAGCCTCCTGCATACAACAAACCGCTTGCGGTGAGCCAACCTTCGCCTAGAAAGATGTACTTAAAAGCTTCAATAACGTGGGCCAGTGGATTGTAGAACATCAGTTGTTTTAGGGTGCCGTTGGGCAAATTACTAGCGGGGTAAATAACGGGGGTAGCATACATCAACAGCTGTACCCCAAACTGGAGTAAGAACTTTAAGTCTCTGTATTTGGTAGTCATTGCACTGAACACCAAACCCAATCCCAAACCTAAACCCGCCATTATTACTACCAATATTGGCAGCAACCAGCTGTATTCCCAAGCAAAATCTATGGAACTACCCTGGTACAAAAAGTAGGCGTAGACCATCAAAAACAGCGTCAACTGTATAAAAAACTTGATAAGACCCGATACCACTTGCGAAAGCGGAATGATCAGGCGTGGAAAATAAACCTTTCCAAAAATGGGCGCATTGGCAGTAAAAATATCGGAGGTTTTCACAAAACAATCTGCAAAATACGTCCAGATAATAATCCCCCCTAAATAAAACAAAGCGGGGGGTACACTTCCTACTTCTATTTGGGCGATGGTTCCAAAAACCACAATAAACATCAACATGGTCAAAATGGGTTGCACCACAAACCAGATTGGCCCCAGTACGGTCTGCTTATACACCGTTACAATATCTCGTTTGACAAACATGAGCAACAAATCCCGGTAGGCCCACAACTCTTTCAGGTCTACTTCCAGTAAGCCTTGATTTGGCTCAATGACCAGATCCCAATTTTTTTTCATGCTATTGTCTTTCTCTAGAATGAGTATAATATTCCTATTTGATAAAGGAGTAAAATGGTTTCCCTAACAGCCGTAGGACAGGCATTTTTGTTTGGGAAATTGTACAATTTAGGAAGTCCAAAGATAGCCTTTAGCGTTGAATAACAAAAGATTTCTGCGCTTTTTAAGTGGTTCAACCACTACTGTGGCTACTCAAAAAAAGTCCTATATACAAGGCGATTATACCAAGCGTTAAACTTAACAGCGCATACGCTAAAGCACTCCAGTTCAACCCTTCTTGCGCCAAGATAAACGTTTCACTACTAAAGGTACTAAACGTACTAAAACCACCACAAAACCCCGTAGCCGCCAGCAATTTCCATGCACTCGGCCAACTGTAACGACTGCTGTAGCCTGTCACCAAGCCCAACACCAAACAAGCGCTAATGTTTGCGGCCAGCGTCGCCCAGGGAAAACTGGCGCTAGACAGCCATTGGCTCAAGCCGTAACGGCACAAACTGCCCAAGCCTCCTCCCACAAAAACGGCAATGAGTCTAAGCATGATGCTGGCGAGTTTGTTTGCGGTACAAACACCATTCTACAATAGCCGTCAGCACTACTCCCAACACGGCCACAACAATCAATAAAGGCAGCGTTCCTATCGTTTGAAAATAAAAAACCACCGCTATGAAAAGCAGATTTACCACGCCCAAAATGCCTGTTGCCTGCAAGTGGCTGTAGCCCAAATCCAATAATAAATGATGAATGTGGGTGCGGTCGGGGTCAAACGGAGAGCGCCCCTTAAGAATCCGCAAGGTAAATACGCGCAAGGTATCAAACAACGGGATTACCAATATGCCCATCGCCACCGCAGGCACCGACTGTACCATATACTCGTAAGGAATGGTTACGTTTTCTTGTTCTTGTATAAAAGAAACAGCCAAAATAGAAGCGGTCAAACCGATGAGCAGCGACCCTGTATCGCCCATAAATATTTCTGCGGATAAGTTGTAGCGCAAAAAAGCAACCAGAGAGCCAGCCAGTGCCCCTGCAATAATGGCCAAATCGGGCCGCCCTACCAAGTAAAACCAATACCCAAAAGTACCACAGATGATACAGCCAATCGTTCCCGAAAGGGCATTGATCCCATCTATTAAATTAAAGGCATTGATGATTACCACCATAGTAAAAACGGTTAGGGGAACGCCTATTAGATCGGGAATCTCATAAATACCAAAGATGCCATATAAGCTAGAAAGTTGAATTTTGGCAAAGTAGACCAGAATAAAAGCCGCAAATAGCTGCCCTGCAAATTTTTTGGAAGGCGTTAGCGGAATAATATCGTCTTTGGCACCAATAAGAAAGATGACAATAAAAGCGCACAAGATGTATTGCAAATGAGAAGGTTGGTCGTGAAAAGGCACCCAAAAAGTCGTAGAAAAAATAAGCCCTGCAAAAATCCCCAATCCACCCAACGTAGGCACCCGCTTGGAATGCGAACGGCGCTCCCCTGGTTCATCCACCAAGTTCTTTTCTTCGGCTATTTTTATAATCGAAGGAATCGCAAAATAAGTAATCAAAAAAGCAGTTAGAAAAGCAGGTATAATATCATACATCTTAGCGCGCGTTAGTGGTTAGTCAGAGCAGTTGGTGATTGGGGTCAAATGCGTGATAAGGAAAATGGGGTGCTTTGCTGTTTATTTAAACTCCTCAAAATTACAAGAAGTTGTCTAAATCAACAGGGAACTCCTGTAAAGAAGCCGATAATAAGCGATTTCTCTTCTTAATCTGTTATTTTCTGCTGTTTCCTACAAAAAAACAGGAGGCCTTCCGACAAGCAGAAGGACTCCTATAACTATTAACGCATGATTTTTTTAGGTATTAACCGCGTATGGCTTTAATTTCTGTACGGCGATTGCGTTGTTTACCTGTCTCGGTATCGTTGTCGCCCATCGGGTATTTTTCCCCATAAGCGTTGTATTTAAGACGGCGGTCGCTGATGCCTTTTCCCGTCAAGTATTTTAAGACCGCTTTGGCACGGCGCTCCGATAATTTAAGGTTGTAAGCATTGCTGCCGTCGCTGTCGGTATGTCCACCTACTTGCAGCTCCAAACTCGCGCATTTCTGCATGGCATCTACCACGCGGTTGAGCTGGCGCAAAGAAGATTGATCGGCTTTGGCCGCATCGTAGTCAAAATAGATGGCTGCGGTAAGCGTTTGCAAATTGATGCGGTTGCAATTGGCGGCTTCGGCAGGAGACAACGGCACTTCGTTGATCGGATTGTCGTAAATGTTGTCGTTGTCTGGAAGGGGACGGTTACCGCCATTGTTGCTGCCGCCACTAGTTGAAATCTGGCCGTTGTTGAGGCGGATATTTCCCCCACCACCTGGGCGGCTGGGCGTGCTGCCATCATCAATTCTAATATTGCCACCACCAGCACCAGCGCCATTGACCTTCGTTTTGCTGATCAACCCATCGCTGGTAAAGATATAGCCTTCGTCGTCCAAGCGCACCAACAAATCGTCGCCGTTGCGAATAAAGCCATCTCTATCAAATTTGTAATCGCCTGTATTGGTAATAAACTTGCCGTTGGCATCTACAATATCTCCCGCAACTACATCTATGCGCAAGTTGTTTTTATCGTATAACTTACCATCGTAGCTTTTGTAATAACCGCGCTCTGCAATGCCCTCCACTTTGGCAGGGTGTCCATATTGATCGGCCAAGTCCATCATATCGCCAATGGCCAACGGACAACCGTCGTACTCGGCCACACCAAACAATTCAGGGCAAGCATCCAATTCATCTTGAATGCTGTCGCCATCTTTGTCAGGGCAACCGTTGGCAGTAAACAAGCCGCGCAGCTCTGGGCAAGCATCTTGCTCATTTTTCACTCCATCGCCATCTAAGTCCGACGGATCAATGTCGGGGCAACCCGTTTCGCGCTCTCCGTAGGCATCGGGGCATTCGTCTTCGGGATCAATCACACCATCGTAATCTCTGTCCAAACAGCCCATCAAATTGGCGTACCCTTTATCGTCGGGGCAGCGGTCTTCGG
Source organism: uncultured Aureispira sp. (assembly GCA_964449615.1). GTDB lineage: Bacteria > Bacteroidota > Bacteroidia > Chitinophagales > Saprospiraceae > Aureispira. The sequence goes on along the minus strand of CAYUZF010000004.1, from coordinate 24,649 downwards.
CATCTTGGATGCCGTCCAAATCTGCATCGGGACAACCGAAAGTACGCGCCGTTCCAAAGATGTAAGGACATTGATCCACATCGTTGGGGACGCCGTCGTAATCGTCGTCGGGTGCTTTTCTGTCGTTACTCGCCACTGTGTCGTCGCTCGTTTTGCTGCTGCCTTTGGTAGAGCCACAGCTGAACAGAAGCGAAAATGCCAGCGCGTAAAAAAGTAGAAATGGTATTTTCATGGTTCTTTTTATAAATTATGGTGGTGCTATTGCTTACGTATTTGGTGCGTCAACATTGCTTTTGTGTCCTTACAAAGAAAATGCCTTTTTCCCTCTCTGAAAACCGAGCAAAGTTCCCCAACCACAAAAATAACAATTTAAACGGATTATTAGTTACAAAAAGCTACAAAACAAACTTTTAGGTTTTTTGTTGAGGGGCTTTTTACTGCGCCGTTGTATGCAATTGTTTTAATAACTGGCGCATGTCGACGCGTTCGCTGATGCGGCGTTCCAATTCTTCTACGGCAATGCGCTCCTGCTGCATACTGTCGCGCTCGCGTACCGTTACGGTACCATCTTCCAACGTCTGACCATCTACAGTAACGCAAAAAGGCGTTCCCAACTCATCCTGACGACGGTAACGACGTCCTAGACTGTCCTTTTCATCGTACTGACACTCAAAAGAATACTTCAATTGATTAAAAATTTTGCGGGCTTTTGAAATCAGCGCTGCATCGGTCTTCACCAACGGCAATACCGCACATTTGATGGGGGCTATCGCAGGGGGAAAACGCAACACCGTGCGGTCTTTCATATTCCCTTTTGTATCGGGCACTTGCTCCACTTCGTAACAACTACTAACCACTGCTAAGAACAAGCGGTCGCAACCAATGGATGTTTCTACGACGTACGGCGTGTAACTCTCCTCCAATTCTGGATCGTAGTAGGTAATGTTTTTTCCAGAATGTTCTTCGTGCGCTTTGAGGTCAAAATCGGTACGGGAGTGTATGCCCTCCAATTCTTTAAATCCGAAGGGAAATTCAAACTCAATATCCGAAGCAGCATCGGCATAGTGAGCCAGTTTTTCGTGGTTGTGGTAACGCAATTTGTCGGGGGCAGTTCCCAATACGCGGTGCCATTGCATGCGCTTTTCT